>DAIDTZ010000085.1 GCA_027456925.1 Nitrospirota bacterium | reverse complement strand
TTAGAGCGAAATCGGAAGGAACCATTGGCCTTTTTCTTCGCAGTACAATCCCGTACGCCGTATCCCGAACAGGTGCGTCTCTTCCGCAGTGACCGCAAAGAGCTGACTCAGCACGTCCTGGACCCGGGGCTTTTGCTGGTCGTGATCGACCAGGACTATTTCGATCATCACCGCACTGTCTTTGGTGTTAACCTTGATCGACTCGATGCAGGGCCTGATGTCCTTTTGCTTCCCGTCTTTTGCTACGATGACTGCATCGCGGGACAAGAAGGAGGTTGCCAGTTCGGCAACGTCATGGAGGGAGCGCTTTGGTACGGAAACCTCGTAGGTATACCGACTGATGCTTCCTGAAAGGGAAGGCGCCTTCGGAGAGACCACCCGGGATTCGAGAATTTTGATGCCTTCCGGAAGCGTGCCGTTCAAGGCCGTTGTCAGCTCCTGGAGTTCGACGTAGGTGCTCGTTTCCATGTCCAGATACTCCGCCACACTTTCAATGCCTACGGAAAGGGCGGGGCCAAAGGCGATCTTCGGATGGGGGTTAAAGCCCTGGGAAAAGGCGATGGGAATTCCTGCCCGTGCGGCCGCCCGCTGAAAAAGGGCCATCAGGTCCAAGTGGGATAAAAATCGCAACCGCCCAATTTTTGTGAATTTCATTCTATACCGTACATCGAGGTTTTGGCGCGAAGGGGCCTTTTCCCCCCTTTCGAACGGATCACGCACATTGCTTGCCGTTGGCTCCGGGGCGCACTCCTTGTCTTTTGGCAAGGCGGGTTTTCCGAGCATTCCTGTGCCGCCGTCCGTGCAGCCGATGCCGCAGCGCTCGCATTTCTCGCGGCAATTTTCCGTGCTTTCCGCGGCCTGTGCCCGTTTGTACTCACCTTGAAGAAATTTTTTCGTGACCCCGCTCTGGATGTGGTCCCAGGGCAGGGCTTCGTCGAGAGCGTAGGTGCGGGACGCAAGCGCGGCCGGATCCATGCCGCAGGTCCGGAACGCCTGTTCCCATTTCGAAAAATCAAAACATTCAGACCAGCCGTCGAAGCGACAGCCGAGCCGTACAGCCTCTTCGATGACCCTGCCGACGCTCCGGTCTCCGCGCGCAAAGGCGCCCTCCAGCAGGCTCGTTTCCGCGTGATGAGGCTTGAGCGATATTCCTTTTTTTCGAAGGCCTTTTTCCAGGTAAGCTTGTTTTGCCCTGATCTCCTGCCGTGTTGCCTGGCCGAACCACTGGAACGGCGTATGGGGCTTCGGTACGAACGTGGAGACGGTGATGTTGATCTGCACCGGACGCCGTGAAGACCGCTTGCCCGCCATGAGGAGGTCCTGGGCGATCCTGATGATGCCGTCCAGGTCCTCGTTCGTCTCGGTGGGCAGCCCGATCATGAAGTAGAGTTTCAGGACGCTCCAGCCGCTGGAAAAAATCGTCGTTGCCGCATTCAGAAGGTCCTGGTCGGAAACCGGTTTGTTGATCACGCGGCGGAGCCGTTCCGTGCCCGCTTCCGGCGCCAGGGTGAAGCCGGACTTGCGGACGCCGGCGACTGCCAGGATCATCCCGGGCGTGAGCGTCCCGATGCGAAGGGAAGGAAGGGAAATGGAAATCCTGTCGTCGCGATAGGTCGTAACAAGATCTTGCATGAGGGGCTGAATATCCGAGTAATCGCCGGAGCTGAGAGATGCCAGCGACAATTCATCATAGCCGGTACATCGGAGCGATGTGCGGAGAAGGTCTTTGACCCGCCCGGCGCTCCGCTCGCGGTAGGGGCGGTAAATAATTCCCGCCTGGCAGAAGCGGCACCCGCGAATGCAGCCGCGCGCGACCTCCACGGTCACCCGATCGTGGATCGGTTTCATGAGCGGCAAAAGCGGTTTGTCCGGAAAGGGCGCGGACTCAAGGTCCTTCATAAAACGCCTGCGGACCGTCCTTTTGCCGAGCGCGGGCACGTAGCAGCCGTCGCGGACTGCAAGCGCTTCGAGGAACGACTTCTTGTCAACGTGGGCCTGCCGGAGTTCAACGAGTTCATGCATGGCCTCCTCGGCCTCACCGATGAAAAAAACATCGATGAAGTCCGAAAGCGGCTCGGGGTTCACGGCGCAGGGGCCGCCGGCGATGATGACGGGGTGCTCCGCGGTCCGGTCCGCCGCGCGCAGGGGTATCCGGGCCAGTTCGAGGCCTGCCAGAATATTGGAATAGGACAGTTCGTACTGGAGCGTAATGCCGATCAAGTCGAATGCTGCGAGCGGAAGATTGGACTCGAGGCTTGTGAGCGGCCTGCCCGATGCGCGAAGCCGTGCTTCATAGTCCGTCCAGGGGGAAAACACCCGCTCGCACGCCGTATCGCTCCTGCTGTTCAGGATGTGATAGAGGATCCGCAGGCCGAGGTGCGACATGCCGACTTCGTAGGTGTCCGGAAAGAAAAGGCAGACCTTGGTCTTCACCTGCCCGAGATCTTTGTGTACCGCGTTGACCTCGCTGTTGATGTACCTGGCAGGCTTAGCGACAAGCGGGAGAAAATCTTCGAGCATGAGACTCCTTTGTAAGGGTCAAGGGACAAGTAGCAAGTAGCAAGAAAAAACCTAGACCCTTGCCCCTTGCTGCTTGCCCCTATAATTTTTAGTAGAACAGACTAAACCGGCGCGTCTGGATATTCAAGAGCAAACCGAGAGCGAGGAAGGTCGTAATGATGGAGGTGCCGCCATAACTGACGAGAGGAAGCGGAACGCCGACGACCGGCACGATGCCCACTGCCATGCCTACATTAATGAACACGTACAGCGAAATCATGCCGACGATGCCGCCGGCCATGAAAACGCCCAAACGGTCTTTCGCGTTTTTCGCCGTGTCCACGCCGATCAGCAGGAGGGCCAGGTATAACAGGATCAACACACCGGAGCCGACGAGCCCCATTTCTTCCGCGATGACCGCGAAGATGAAATCGGTGTGGCGTTCCGGCAAAAAAGCCATCTGGCTCTGCGTTCCCTTGCGGTACCCCTTGCCCGTGATCTGGCCCGATCCGACCGCGATCTTTGACTGGTTTGCGTGATAGCCGCTTCCCAGGGGATCGGAGCTTGGGTCGATAAAAGCACGGATCCTGTTCTGCTGGTAGGGCTTGAAGGACCCCCAGATCTTGTGACGGATGGGCGGAACGAACAGTACCAGTGAAGCGACGACGGCAACGCTGACGATAACGGTCATGATTGACCGGAAGTGAATGCCGGCAAGAACGACCATGATCGAAGATGTCAGAAGGAGCATGATTGCAGTGCCGAGGTCGGGTTGTTTCAAAACGAGCACCAGAGGGACCAGGACCATAAGGCCGGGAACGAGCAGGTCCCTGAGCCCATACCCGCCCCGGCGGGGGTCCTCGGCAAAGTACCGGGCCAGGGCCAGGGTGAGCGAAAGTTTGGCCAGCTCCGCCGGCTGGAACACAAAGGGGCCGATGGCCAGCCAGCGCTGGGCGCCCATGCCGCTTTTCCCGATGACCATGACAAGGAGCAGCAGGAACAGCGAGAACGCGTATATGATGTAGGCAAAGCGGCCGATGGTGTGATAATCAATAATGACCGCGGCCACCATCACGCACACACCCAGGGCAACCCAGACGAGCTGTTTGTAGTAAAGGGGCGACGGCCCCCGGGACGTATAGGTTGCGCTGTAGACCGCGGCGAGACCGATAAGGGTAATTCCGAATATCAGGGCAATCATGCCCCAGGGCAGATTAGCGAACCATCTTTGGCTCAGCATTTTTTAGATACTCCTCAATGACTCTTCTTGCAATGGGCGCGGCTGCGCTGCCGCCATGGCCGCCGTGCTCCACGATTACGGCAACGGCGATCTTCGGGTTTTCGACCGGGGCATAGGCGATGAACCAGGCATGGTCGCGCGACAGTTCCGCCAGGTGCCGTCCGGCGACCTTCTGCGCAATGACCTGGGAGGTACCCGATTTGCCCGCGACGGTCGCCATCGGCGTCTGGGCTGCGTGGCCCGTGCCGCCCGGTTCGGCAACGACGCCCGCAAGCGCTTTCCGCACGACCTCGAGCGCATCGGCATCAATGGTGACTTTCTTCCTGAGTTTCGGGGAGTACGTCGTGACAACGCCCGTCTCGCGGTTTCGCGACTGCCTGAGCAGCATGGGACGGTAGAAAGATCCTCCATTGGCGACGAGGCTCATCAACTGGCATGCCTGGATGGGGCTTACGAGCACGAACCCCTGTCCGATGGAATTGATGAACGTGTCCCCGCCGTACCATGCTTCTCCGGTCTGCTTCTTCTTCCACTCGACAGTGGGAATGAGGCCCGGTTTCTCGTCGGGCAGAGGAATGCCGGTCAGGCTTCCATAACCGAGCTTTTTTGCGAACGCGGCGACCCGGTCCCAGCCGATCCGTTCCCCCAGGGTGTAAAAGTACACGTCGCAGGATTCGACGAGGGCCCGGTGCATAGAGATCGCACCGTGTCCGTCTTTTTTCCAGCACCGGAAGGAGTGTCTGCCGCTTTTCAGGAACCCGTGGCAGACGATCTTTTCATCGGGGGTGATCACGCCGTACGACAGTCCGGCCAGCGCAACAATGATCTTGAACGTGGAACCCGGAGGATAGACGCTTTGAATGGCCCGGTTGTACAAGGGGTGGGCCGGGTCATCCATGAGCCGGACCCAGTCCTTGGGCGAAATTCCCCGGGGGAAGAGGTTCGGATCGTAGTTCGGGTGGCTGGCGATGGCCAGAATCTCCCCGCTGTTCGGGTCCATGGCCACCACTGCCCCCGCGCGGTCGCCGAGCCCGTCCTCTGCAGCCTTTTGCGCATCGAGATCGATCGTGAGGTACAGGTCGTTCCCGGGCCGGGGCTCTTCAATTCCCAGGTCCTTGACCTTTCTTCCGGCGGCATTCACCTGGATCATGCGTTTGCCCGCGGTGCCGCGCAGCAGTTTATCGTAGATTTTTTCGAGACCGCTCTGGCCGGTCAGAAGACCCATGTCCGTCTGGTCCTGCTTCCGCTGGGCCTGGGAAACTTTCCCAATGTAGCCCAACTGGTGCGAGGCGAGCCCCCCGTAAGGATAATGCCGGCGATGTTCGGGTTCGATGATCGCACCGGGCAAATCCTCCTGGTGCGCCTCAACGAGCGCCACCTGGTTCCAAGGCGCTTCTTCCTCTATCTTCACGGGATCGTATTTTGACCTGGTCGGCGCTGCATCGTCCAGTGCCGTGCGGATTTCAGACGTGTCGATCTTCAGGAGGGACGACATTTTTTCGATCGTAGCGTCTAAATCCGGCGCGTCCTCGGGAACCAGGGAGACGTCGAAGGTAAGCACGTTCTCAACAAGCGGTCTTCCGTAGCGGTCATAAATGATGCCCCGCGGCGGCCTGAGCTTGATCGGCCGGATGCGGTTGCTTTCGGCCTGTTCATAATAGTAGGCCCCCTTGACCACCTGGAGATACCAGAGGCGGATGAGGAGGGCAAGGGTGAACAAAACAATATAAACCGCAAGCAACGGGAGTCTTTTTTGAATATCGATCGGTCCTTCCTGGTGTAACATTTACCGCTCCTTCCGCAGTTCCCGTCGCTTGAGTGCGGTGAGGACGTTTTTCTTCTTGGTCAGATGCAACAGGAGCAGACCGCACAGGCCCGTATAGAGGGCCTGGGGAACGATGCGGCCCGCCACCAGGCTGAGGAAGGGGACCGCTCCGTACGTCGTCTGGAGAAAAAGAGCGATGAAGAGCCCCTCCGCCATGCTCAACGCGACCAGAAAAAGAACGATCATCGGATTGTCGATGTCGAGCACTCTTCTGCCGAGCAACCCCGACAGGAGACCCACCATCCCCCGGGAGAGACCGGTAAGGCCAAGGAGGCTCGCGGACCCGATATCTTGAAGCAGGCCGATGCCGATGCCCGCAAAGGCGCCTTCCACCGGGCCGGTGATCAGGCCGATGATAAAGACGACGGCCAGCGCGATGTCGGGTTTGATGCCGCCGATGGACAGCGGGTTGAGCAGGCCGGCTTGAATGGGGAGGATCAGCAGCAGAACGACAAGATAGACCCAGGGTTTCATTTCTTGAGCACCAATGCCTCTTCCAGACGGGAAAAACGAACAACGGGTTCCGCTACCACCGTTTGGAAGGCGACGGCCTCTTGCTTCGTTACTTTCATCACGGGCGCAACCGGCAGACCCTTCGGGTAGATCCCGTCAAGGCCCGACGTGACCAGCAGGTCGCCTTCCTGAATGTCCGCATAATAGGACACATATTTGAGGGCGCAGTTGACCAGCTTCCCTTCGAGCAAACCCTCTTCCCGGTTCCGCTGGACTATGACGGCAACCGTGTTACCGGGGTCGGTGAGCAGGAGGACTTTTGCCGTGTTGGGAAGAACGGTATAGACCTTTCCGACGACGCCGGCCGCCGTGATGACCGCCATATCTTTTCCGATGCCGTCGTCTGAACCCTTATCGACCGTAATGGTGCTCGAAGCGGGAGAAAGGTCTTTGCCGATGACCTGGACCATGACCGCTGAAGGCGGAGAGAGCTTTTTGAAACTCAGCGCTTCCCGCAAGCGGTTATTTTCGAGGAGGAGTTCGTTCGAAAGGGCGTTGTCGAGCTTCAGGCGTTCGATTTCGGTCTTGAGGCGCCGGTTTTCCCGGTCGGTGCTTACCAGAAAGTCGTACCACTCGCCGACTGATGCCACGGCGTTGAACGACCTGGTAATAATGTGCTCGACGAAACCGGATACGGC
>DAIDTZ010000084.1 GCA_027456925.1 Nitrospirota bacterium | reverse complement strand
CATCAAGGTATGAGGGGAGAGACAGAGTCGTCATGTATTGTTCTCCCTGTCTTCGTGCACCCGGAGACGCCTGAAACTCCGTGAAGCCCCCCCTCATTCACGAATAAACCTGATCAATTACAGCTTTTATTTTAATCGTAGGTTGAATTCGGACTTTTGTCAATCACCCTTCCCGGGTATTTTAAGGGCATATTCGTATAATCACTAGGCAACAACTAAACGTCTGCCTAAAGTCGTATATGGATTTAAAAGCCCGGCAGCACTGTTTCAGGCGGGACCAGCGGTAATACCTTCACCTTATTGACATTGCCATATAGTTGCGCTTTCTTTTAACTATAGAGTGGTTTTTCAATTACCGCTTAAAGGTTCAGGATGCAGGGTGCAGGATGCAGGATTCAGGATTCACGTCCCATTCGAAAATTTAGGCGGGCGAATAAGGAGGTAATTATGCGTACTGTACCGGAGAAATGCGAGGACAGCAATACCGTAGCGTCTTTTTGCGACTGCATCAGCGGAGAGGAAGGGGTGGACGCGGCGGCAAAAGGGTTCTGCAAGCGGGCTGCTGACAAGAGCAACAGTGTCACCGGCGATGACCTGGCTGAACTGAAAAAAGCGTTGAACGATATGGAAGAGAGCGACCTTGACGAGGGTTGCTGCGAATGTTAGCGCGCCTGCTCCGGGGGGCGACTCATCGGGATTGGTCCGCTTCGGTCACAACGCCCCCTATGATTCCGCAGTTGCCGCGGTTCCTGATCTCTCCAGGAATAAACTCGCGAGCACGTAACAGCAAAAGAGAACGGCCATGATCGGAGGGACCCAGGTGTCGTTGCTTCGGGGTATCAGCAGATGAGCAACCGCGCGATGACCGACGATCACCAATGCAACGCCGCCGAGCATAATGCCCGTGGAAATTCGGCGCTTGACGAGCAAGGCATCGGCCATAAACACGGCAATCGCGGGGCCCAGCATTACATAGGTGTTATTTTCCGTTCGCGGGCTGAATAACATCAGGTACAGGGCCGCGAAGGAATAAATGAATATGGACGCGCGTTTCGGATCGTTCCACCTGACGGCCGCGTAACAAAGGGCCAATGCTGCGAATGCCGCGGCGAACCGTATGACCGTCTGAACGGATTCGGGAACAGCCACGCCGAACTCACGAAGAGTATTGAACGGCGTCGTCCACCCGGAGACTACAACGCCGACATGCGCGGCCGTTGTCATAATACGCATACATTCGGAGTACTGCTGCATCACATAGGCGTGGTTTTTAATTAAAAAAGGAAAGAGCGCAAATGCGCCGAGTGCCAGCAGCAAGCGCAGGGTCATGGGCCGATAGAGCACAAGGACCAACAGCCACAGCACCAGCGCCAACGGTTTAAAGGCCACGCTGAGCGTAAGGAGCAGGGCCGCAGGCCACCAGCGGGACCGCGATGCGCACACGACAGCCAGCAGCATGAGCCCCGCCATAATAAGGGTGGACTGGCCGTTGCGCACGCAATCCCAGGCCAGGGGAACGCTGATGAGCGTTGCCAGTAAAAAGATATTTTTTTTGGCGCTCCCCGCCAGCAGCTGCATGAAATAATAGAGCCCGGCTGCAAACACGGCAATATTCACAAAACGCCAAAGCACTTCGCCGATTATCTTGGGAAACAGGGCAAAGGGAATGAACAGGATGGCTGCCTGGGGAAAATAAACAAAACCGCCAATGCCCGAACCATCGAAATAAAGCCCCTGACCGGCAAGCCAGTTCCCGCTGGACAGCCATAAAGCGGTCACGTCCGTCCGGCTGTCCCCGTGAATGATTACCGCGGCGCCTGCGAGAAATAAGAGGCCCCACAAGACCCAGGCGCTGCGATTTCCCGGTGAAGTTATTCCGCGCAGGTTTACGCAAGGCGTCGGCGTCTCGGCTGCGGAAGAGGCGTCCGGTTCAGGTTCCCAATGTTTTTTCATCGCTGCTCCGGTTATGAATAGAGTGGTTTTCGTTTCTTGCAGACAATCATCCTGTCCGTCTGCAGGACTACGGCAGCTCAGGCCCCATCTTTACCCTCCACCAGCCGATGCCGTGCATATCGTAAAAGATCTTTTTGAGGTATGCCGCTTTCGGAAGATCTTTCGGCAATTCCCGGTCAGGAAGCGGATGGAACTTCCCGGTCGGGATATCGAACAGGTAATCCGGTCCTATCATGCGCCACCAGCCTATTCCGACCGGGTTTTTCCGTGGAACGAGCAGGTCCTGCCCGGCGCTGTAATAAATAAACCCTTTCGGGGCCGTGAGCTCAAGAAGGGTCGCTCCGATATCGATCTGGCTTCCCACGGCGTTCTTCGGGGCATGGATATTTTTCAGTACGTCTTTCCCATAGAGGATGAACGGTACGCTTGATCTCTCGTAAAAAGGCGGTTTGGCGTCGAAAAAACGCCTGCTGAAATGGTCTCCCGTGAATGCGAACAAGGGACGGGTCAGTTTCTTCTCCATGCTCCTGGCGAACGAACCAAGGCAC
>DAIDTZ010000083.1 GCA_027456925.1 Nitrospirota bacterium | reverse complement strand
ATATTGCAAAATGAAGAGCAGTGCAGAGACATTCGTCCGGAGATGAGATCAAGGGGAAAGGAAGGCCCATGGCGAACCAACATTCCACATCCATCGCGCTCAGGTTTTCCGATTTCGACCTCTATGGTCATGCGAACAACGCGATCTATTTTACCTACCTGGAAAACGCACGCATTAACCTGTTCAAGGACGTTTTCCAGGAACTGACCGCCCGGGGGATCTTCATCGTGGTAGTGAGGGCCGAGTGTGACTACAAAATCCCGATCGTCCCGAACGACACGGTCGTCGTCTCCGGCTGGATCAGCCGGATGGGCACCACAAGTTTCGACCTGGAATATCAGATTCATGACAACGCGGGGAAAATCTTTGCTGCTGCAAAGACGACGATGGTCTGCTTCGACACCCTTCAGAAGCGGCCCACTACCGTGCCCGATTGCGTTAAGAGCCTGGCTTAGCCGGAACAGGGGTTGCAGTTTCATTTTCCTGAAACGGGGTCCCTACGTTATGCGTCTCACTACCGGAGAATACATGCAGATCAGCGATCTGGCCAGGACCCTGAACATCACCTCCAGGACGATTCGTCTCTACGAGCAGATGGGGCTGGTGGAGCAGCCGAAGCGGACCGAAGGAGGGATCCGGGTCTACGACAAGGCCGATATCATACGGTTCAAGTTCGTTCTCAAGCTGAAGGCCCTCGGCCTCTCGCTCCAGGAAATGAAGGAATTGGCGGACATCTACAACCGGGAGCGGCTCCCTGAAAAGATCATGCCGCGCCTGATCGAGCTGCTGGATTCCCACCTTGACAACATCAAAAAGAAGATTACGCAGCTCCGCTCCCTGGAAACCGATATTGCGAAATACAAGCAGAAGATCCTCGACTACTACCACATGCCGAGCCCGTAAGCCGCTTCCCGCGGCGTAATCGGCATGGAACGCCGGTTTGTATTTACAGAAGCGTAACAAAAAGCATGGATTTTGAGCATCACCAGCATTGATTCGGGAGGGCCGATGGAAGCCACGCGTGAAATATACTGGAATGTCGGGCATGGGGTCGTATTGCCCATGTATGGTTTTTTCTTTCTTGCCGCGCTCGTGTTTCTCTACGGCTTTTACCGGCGTCTCCCCGCATATCGCCGGGGAAAGGCGCTGAACCGGCTCGACCGTCTGCGCGAGCGCATCCCGCTGCTTCTGAAGAACCTGTTCCTGCAGGTTCGGGTGCTGCGCGTATTCGGCCCCGGCTCTCTTCACGCCTTCTTTTTCTGGGGCTTCGGCCTCCTCTTCATCGGCACACTCCTGATCATGGCACAGGTGGATTTCACGCAGCCCCTGTTCGGCCTGGTCTTTCTGAAGGGCGCTTTCTACGAGCTCTTTTCCCTGGTGCTCGACGTTTCCGGCCTCGTGGCCATCGTCATGCTCGGGGGGTTGCTCGTCCGGCGCTTCTTTGTCCGGCCAAAGGGACTCGAAACGATTCGGGACGATTACCTGTCGCATACGCTCCTCTTCGCGATCCTGGTCACCGGTTTCGTGGTCGAAGGGCTCAGGATGGCCGCGACGGAAATAAGCGCAAACCCCGGCCTCGCGCGCTTTTCTCCGATCGGCCTGCTGGTCGGCCGGCTCTTCGCCGGCATGAGCGACGCGGGCCTGTTTCTTGCTCACCGGGTGCTCTGGTGGGTCCATTTTTTCCTTGCCATGGGCTTCATTGCCGCTATTCCCTATACGAAGCTGCGCCACATATTCCTCACCAGCACAAACTACCTGTTCTCCGATCTCGCGCCCAAGGGAACGATCAGCACCATCAACATCGAGGACGACTCATCGGGGAGCTTCGGCGCGGCCGCGGTGAGCGAACTCACCTGGAAGGACATCTTCGATGCCGACGCCTGCACAACCTGCAAGCGTTGTCAGGAACGCTGCCCGGCTTTTGCGACCGGCAAACCGCTCTCTCCCATGAAGGTTGTGAAACAGATCGGCGAAGTCGCTTTCACCAAACCGCAGGCCGGCCTGATCGAGACAGTCGGCCAGGACGCCCTCTGGGCCTGCACCACCTGCCGCGCCTGCCAGGAGATCTGCCCGGCAAACATCGAACATGTCACGAAGATCCTGGAGATGCGCAGGAATCTTTCCCTCATGGAAGGCGCCTTTCCCGGCGATGAGGTGCGGATTGCCTCGGAAAACATCGAGGTGAACGGCAACCCCTTCGGCCTGGCCTTCGCGGCCCGGGGAGACTGGGCCGAAGGGCTCGCGGTGAACGTCATGGAGCGGAACAGCGAGGCGGACATCCTCTACTTCCCCGGGTGCTACGCCTCGTTCGACAAGCGGAACCGGGAGATTGCCCGGAGCTTCGTACAGATCTGCAACGCTGCGGGCGTGAAGGCCGGCATCCTCGGCAAGGAGGAAAAGTGCTGCGGAGAACCTGTCCGGAAACTGGGGAACGAGTACCTCTACCAGACAACGGCAGCCGCGAACATCGAGGCGATCAAGAGATACGGGGTCAGGAAGATCGTGACGACCTGCCCGCACTGCTTCAATACGCTGCGGGGGGATTACCGGGACCTGGGCTTGACGATCGACGTCGAGCATGCCGCCACGTTCATCAAGGGCCTGATCGATCAGGGGAGGCTCAGGCTGAAACCCGGGTCTTTCGAGTTCACCTACCATGATTCCTGCTATCTCGGCCGCTACAGGGACATTATTGACGAGCCGCGCGCCGTGCTCAAGGCCGCGGGCGGCAGGCTGAGGGAAATGGAGAAATCGAAGTACGAGAGCTTCTGCTGCGGCGGGGGCGGCGGCAGGGTCCTTGCCGAGGAGAAGCTGGGAACGCGGATCAACGAAGAGCGGACCAGGATGGCGCAGGCAACGGGCGCGCCGCTCCTGGTCTCCAACTGCCCCTTCTGCCTCACGATGTTCGAGGACGGCATCAAGACAGGCGGGAGCGAGGGAAAACTGAAGGCGCTCGACCTGACCGAGATCATAGCCGCGAGAATAGGAGGAAGAGATTGAAGATACTGGTCTGCATCAAACAGGTGCCCGACATGGAATCGAAGTTCAAGGTCAACGCAAAGGGGGTCTGGTACGAGGAAACGGACCTCGCCTTCCGGATGAACGAGTATGACGAGTACGCCGTTGAACAGGCGGTGCAGCTCAAGGAGCAGCTCGGCGGCGGGCCGGAGGTGACCGTCCTTTCCATCGGCCCCGACCGCGTTCTGGAGCCGGTCAAAAAAGCGCTGGCCATGGGGTGCGACCGCGCCGTCCATCTCAAGGACGATGACTCCTCAGGGAAAGATCCGTGGCAGATCGCCTCGGCCATCGCCGGTTTCAGCCGGGACAAAAATTTCGACCTGATCTTCACGGGGATGCAGTCGCAGGACCGGGGGTCGGCCCAGGTGGGGGCCATCGTCTCGGAGCTGCTCGGCTGCGCATGCGTCACCACGGTCGTACACTTTGCCTTCAACGACGGCATCGTCACGGCAAAGCGGGAGCTGGAGGGCGGATTGAAATGCATCGTCAGGTTCCGTCTCCCGGCCGTGGTCACCTGCCAGCTCGGCCTGAACAAGCCGCGGTATCCGACGCTTCCGAACATCATGAAGGCCAAGAAGAAGGAGATCGTTTCGCAAGCCGCTGCCGGGTTCGCCGCTACCGAGGCCCTTTCCGGGACCGGGGAATTCTACGTGCCGGCGAAGAAGGGGCGCGGCATTATCCTCGAGGGGGACGTGAACGAAATGGCCGACCGGCTCATCGGCATTCTCAAAGAAAAAACCACGGTGGTGCGATAGGAGGCCGGCATGAAAGCGTTACTGGTCTGTGAATACCGGGAAGGCAAGCTGCTCGAAGGGAGCTATGAACTGATTTCGTTTGCCGACAGACTCGGCGTGGAAAAGGCAATCGTTCTCGTCGGGAGCGAAAACGCGGTCCCGAAGGCCGATGCCAGGGTGTATCTCGCAAACGCGGCGGCATGGGCCGAATATAATCCGGAGATTCACCGGAAGATCGTGCTCGAAGCCGTGCAGCGGGAAAGTCCCGACTACATCGTTTTTTTGCATTCTTCCTACGGCTGGGACCTGGCGCCCCGCGTGGCCGCGGCGCTGAAGGCCGCGCAGATATCGGAAGTCGCGTCTCTCCAGGACGGCAAATTCGAGGTGTCCTGCTGCAACGGCAAGATGCGCCGGACCGTGACCTCCGCAACGGAGAGGACCGTCGTGACCATCCAGGCGGGCGCCTTCAGCTTTTCCGGGGAGCCTCGGGGCGTTCCGCGCGTGGAAATGATCGCGCCCCCTGTCGCCGCATCAGCCGTCGAGTTCATCGGCTACGAGGCCGCGGAAAAGAAGGACGTCGATCTGGCCAAGGCCGCCGTGATAGTCAGCGCCGGCCGCGGGGTCGGCAAGAAGGAAAATGTCGCGGCTATTGACGCCCTGGCCAAGGCCCTGCAAGGTGAACTGGGCGCAAGCCGGCCCGTGGTCGATGCAGGGTGGGTCCCTCACAGTCACCAGGTGGGCACGACCGGTCAGACCGTATCGCCGAAACTGTATGTAGCATGCGGCATTTCCGGCGCAATCCAGCACCTGGCCGGCATGAAGAAATCCGAGTTCATTGTTGCGATCAACAAGGACAAGGATGCGCCCATCGGCGAGGTCGCCGATGTGCTCGTTGTGGCGGACGTGAACCAGTTCGTCCCTGCGCTGACGGCCAAGTTGCGGAAATAGGCGCAGGCGGCAGGTCGGGACGGGAATCTTTTTTGACGTCCTTTCCCGTTCTCTTCTGCATTGACCAGGGGTGCTTTCAGTCGTGCGTCACGAGGGGCGCTGAATCGCCGTAGCGCTCCACGATTTCCAAATGCTCGATGCCGTTGTCGTCGAACTCCTTTGAATACTTCTCCTCGAGGGGGTCCTCCAGCGCGTGCCGTTCCTCGTGGCTCAACTGGTTCAGCTGCTCGTAGCTCCCTGCCTTGCGGGCCGCGTCCCGCTCAATGAACCGGATCACGAGCTCGTCCCAAAAGGAGCGGTCAACGAACTCGTCGATGAGCTGCCAGGTGCCGGTCGTTTCTTCCAATGTTTTCGACGGGTGATATTTCCTGCTCCCGGGATCGTAATTGATCAGGTCCGCATAGCCCATGTCCTTTGCCAGGGCGTAGAGCTTCTGCGTGATCCTTTCGTATTTATCTATACGCGGGTCCGGCACGGCCTTGTGGAACACCAGGACCCAGCTTGCAATATGGACCAGGTCCAAAAGCTCAAGATATTCTTCCTTGGAGATCTCCACGTTCATGTCAGTTCACCCTGTTGTCCAATTCAAATTTCAGCGCCCGATCCGCCCGCCTTTGCATCTTCTCCGTTCATCCCGCGTCTGTCGAATGATGAACGAGATTTTGCGCGAGACGCCGTGTCTTTCGACGTCAACAAGTATGAATTATATCTGTTTGGACCGCTCGTGTAAAGCGTCATGGGCCTATCTCTTTTCTGGACTTTTTTTCGTCGTTGGAGTAATCTTTTAAATCCCGCGACTTGCAATTCTCCGGCTCGCGCCGGGGGAATGCGCCGCAGTCCGCCCCCTGCATTCCGGAACGACCATGACCGGGCGCAGGTTCAGGTTAGAGTGTAACGCAGGCGGAATATAAGCAGACTTGGGGGAATTGAACATGAATGACGGCATGAATACATCCTCGATCCAACGCAATACTTTGATTGCAGTAGTCCTCCTGACCCTTTGGAAAATGTATTTCGCCGCGACCCTGCAGCTGCATCCCGACGAGGCATATTACTGGATGTGGTCGAGACATCTGGACTGGGGTTATTTCGATCATGCGCCGCTCATCGCATACCTGATACGGTTAACAACCCTTTTTTCACAGCAGGAACTGTGGGTGCGTTTCGGCGGCATCCTGGGGACCCTTTTGTGCAGCGTCCTGGCCTGGCGCCTCTCCCTGCAGCTCTACGGTGACAAAAAAATTGCTTTTGCAAGCGTCATCATTCTGAATGTCATGCCGCTGCAGCTGGCCGGCTCCATCGTGATCACGCCCGACACCCCGCTTTTCATCTTTACCGGGTTGAGCATCTATTTGTTCTGGCAGATCGTGGAAACCCGGAGCGCGTACTACTGGTACCTCCTCGGCGTCTCCTTCGGGCTGACGCTGCTTTCAAAATACACAGCCGTCCTTCTCCCGGTCTCGTTTTTTCTTTTCATGATTTTCTCGGACGAACGGCGGTGGCTCAAGACAATTCACCCTTATGCGGCCTTCCTGTTGTCGCTCCTCCTCTTTCTTCCGGTCGTCTACTGGAACAGCCAACATCACTGGGCCTCCTTCCTGTATCAAACGCACCACGGCTTCGATTCGAGACATCATCCCTTCCGCAACCTCCTTGAATATGCGGGCGGGCAGATGGGCATTGCAAGCCCCCTTCTCTGGGCGCCGGGCATGTATGCCTCTGTTCTTTACCTGTTCAGGAAAGACAAAAAGGGCCTTTTTTTAAGCCTCACGTCTCTTCCGATCATTCTCTTTTTCGCTTTTTCGTCCATCCAGCGGGCCGCTGAAGCCAATTGGTCGGGCAACGCCTATTTTTCCTTCAGCATACTCACGGCGTACTACCTGCAGAGCGGAGGCGCGGGCAAGAAGCGGCTTTTTACCGTCGCCGTCGTTTTCAGCCTTCTCCTCAACATGATCGTGATGCTTCATGCGCGGTTTGACATCATTCCCCTGGCGTCATTTTCGAAAAATGCGGCGCAGGCCGATGCAACCAATTGGTTCTACGGATGGAAAGAGCTGGCTCAGGAGATTGAGAAGGACCCGTCCGTAAAATTCGCCATGACGGAAACAAACCAGGTCGGCCCGGAGATCAGCTACTATACCAAAGAAAGAATTTTCGTCTGCATAGACTATCAGCGCACTCCTCACAATCAGTACAATTACTGGCCTTTCCCCGATGCATTGAGGTCACAAAACGGCGTCGATGTGTATAAGCTGGGGGCTGAAACGCCCCCCTATGACAAGTATTTTGTGTCAACGGGCACGACCAGCACGTTTACGGCATGGAGGAACGGCGTTCCCCTTCGCACGTTCAATATCGTCCACGGACAAGGATATAAATACCCGGCGGCGCCGAATCAATGATCATGACGCGGCATGTGGACGCACTGTGCATTCGCGGCCAGCGCTCGTAATCCGGTTCTTGCCCGATTTGAGCTTTGACGCACTCGTAAAAAGTCAGAAAAGCCGTCTTTGCGAGCGTAGCGAAGCAATCTCGTAGTTCGTATCTGCCTGATAAATCGAGATTGCCGCGTCGCTCCGCTCCTCGCAATGACAGCACTGGGGACTTTTGGCGAGATCATCATCTTTCGTGCACCCTGTTTTCCCAAGGTTTTGAGTCTTTCGCCCAAAAAAAAACAGCTTGTGTAGGAGCGGCGACAAGTGTAAAATGCCTGCCGATCAATTTGCTGTCGGGTTTGCCGGTTTCCTGGTGGGACGGACAAAAAGCCGATATTTCTCTTATCAGCGGCGAACCCGCTTTGTTGGAAGGAAGATTCATGACCTTGGAAGAGTCCGATCGTCCGATACCCCCGGATGATGCGAAAAATCCTGCGCTCTGGGGCTGGCCTACACTCCTGAGCTTGGTAATTACCGTCGCCGTATTTGTCCTGATGGCGTCCTATGTAGATGTCGCGAGCGTCTGGCGGCACGTGGCTGCCAGCGACATCCGGCTGCTTTTCCTTGCCGCGCTCTCGCACTATGCCACCTATCCCGTGCGCGGCGCCCGCTGGAGGAAAGCCCTGAAACAGGTTGCCACGCCATGCCGCACCGGCCGTTTCGGGCTGCTCGTTTTTTTCTACACCTTTGTCGATAATGTGGTCCCGGCCAAACTGGGGGACGTCTATGCCGCCCATCTGGCCCGGATCAATTGCGGGATCCGCCGCTCGACCGCTCTGGGATCGATCGTGTTCCTGCGCATGGTGGACTCCTGGGTCGTGCTTTTCCTTGCCGCGTCGTCGTCGTGGATCCTCTTTGCCGCGGCCTTCCCTGAATCGGTGACCTGGGCGCTCATTGCCGCATTTGCCGTCGCCATCATTGCCTCCGCAGTCATCGTATTCTTTTTTCTGCTGAAACACGCCGCACCTTCCTGGATGCCGGAAAGCATTCGTCAAAGGATCAATGCTTTTCAGACAGGCATGCTGCCGAACCCTGGAGAAACGCTTCGCATACTGTTCCTGACCCTTGTGATCTGGGCACTGGAGTCGATCTGGATCTTCCTGCTTGTCCGCGCCTTCAAGGTGAACGTCAATGCGCATGAGGCCGTCTTTCTGACGATGATCCCCGTGATCGCGACCGCCTTTCCCGTGACCCCGTCCGGCGCCGGCGCGGTGGAATTGACGCTGTTCAGTTGTCTGCGGCTGGTCGGCATCGCTTCACCGCTTGCCATTGCCCTGACCGTGGTAAACCGCTTTCTTGATTATTGGCTGCATATCTTCCTCGGCATGATCGTCTGGCTGGTTCGCGGAAAAATCGGGCTGCACACCTGGAGAACCCGCCCTGCAGGCGGCGACAGCCCTACGACGGCCTTCGCAGCAGCGGTCAAAAGTGAGAAACTACCATGAATATTAGCTCCATTCTGCTGGTACGGGTCAGCTCCACCGTAGACAAGAACGTGGACCACCCGCAATTTTTCGACCCGCCCTATGCCCTGAAGTGCATCGAGGCGGGCTTGCGCAAGCACCAGGACCTGGAGGTCCATCTCCTTGATTGCTGGATCCGGCCGATGAGCGTTTCCGGCCTGATGGACTATACCGCGCAGATCCGGCCCGATCTTGTCATCGTGTCGGCATCGAGCTTCGATATCGATGTGTCCGATCAGTATGTGAACGGACTGAAGGCGCAACCCCGGCCGCCCGTGGTCATCGGGATCGGCCAGGGTTTTTATCATCACCTCGATAAAGCCACGGAACGTATTCGTGATTACGACGTTATTTTGCTCGGCGAACCGGAGGAGGAAGTGCTGTCTCTCGTCGGCCGGATTCGCGGTGAAGACCCGGCGACTTCCGGCTGGAAGGAAGATTTTCGAAAGCTCTTTTTCGAAGGCAAACGCTTTATCGTTGAGAACCCCGACGTCCTGGCTTTCCCCTCGTACACGCGCGATGAGCTGGAGGCGTATCAATCCATCTTCCCGGTGCAGGTCCCCCGCCACGTGGTCTGGGGGTACCTGATCGCCACGCGCGGGTGCCCGCACAATTGCGTCTTTTGCAGCGAGGTCATGCGCGTCAGCACCGGGAAGCGGGGGGGGCG
>DAIDTZ010000082.1 GCA_027456925.1 Nitrospirota bacterium | reverse complement strand
TTTCACATCAGCCGTGCCAAGACCCGCGCCAATCGCGCCTTCGAGGCTGAACTGCTTGTTCAGGAAATATTCAGCGCCGAACATGGCTGCGAGATCAATGACGGTGATGCTGTTATTGGAGTCCACGCTGTTCGAGATAAGGGAAATCTGACCGCCGACAAAGGGCGCGAAGTCGTCGACTTTCAAATATTTCCGCACGCCGCCGTTGATGCTGATATAGGTGCCGCTTGCGTCGCTGCCGTCAAGCTGGAGTCCGAACCCGCCGGTGATCGCCAGATCCCTGGCAACGAAATACCGGCCGTTGACGTCAACTACGTCGTTAACAAAGCCGTTCGACTCCGGCATGGTTTTATGTGCGAAGACACTGTCGCCCATGCCCACGCTGATGCCCATTTTCCCCTGCTGAAGGTCATTTGCCGCAAAAGCGCTTCCCATTCCCATGCTGACAGCCATGACAACAACCACTGCGATAATAACGAGTTTTCTCATGATCTTGTTTCTCCTTTAAATTAAGATAAAATTTTTGTATCAGGTAAAACAGTAAAGCAGCGGGCATCTTGTCTCCCTTGATTGCGGGGTGAACTCACCCGGCACCCGCTTCATTCCTTCGCCTCCTTTCCCGTATTCTTAAAAAAAATAGCGAGCCGATAAATCCTTAGTATTACAGTGACAATCTTATAATATGACGCAGATTTTTTGTCAAGGCTATTCTGTAACATCATGCAGGTATGCATATTCGACAACTATGCACGGGTGCAAACAAAAATTTTAGGTGAGGATGTCGTCGGGGAAACGGAGCGGCGCTTTCGGAAGAAACATTTTGCAGGCCTTTCAATGTGCTGTTCTTTGTTGACGGCGGGTTCAAGATCGTTTACGATCTGCTGTTGTATCGGAGCCGCGGAAGGCGGATGTAAGGTGATGGGGCACTCTCTCTGACGCCGCATTCGTTCATTACCCGGGATTGACTCGCTTGCCATGATATACTTAGAAACAACGGATACGCGCTAAGGGAGTTCGCTGATGACGACAAAACCTTCTTATACCATTCTTATCGCCGGTCTCGGCGCACTGGGGACTGTTTTCGCAACGCTCCTGAAAAAAAAGGCCATACTGTTTTCGCGCTCACGAAAGACAAGTATCTCTCCGCGCTCTCGAACAGGAAGACCGGCGTCAGCGGAATATGGGGCGAGCACGAGGCCGTGCTGGACGGCATCTTCGGCGACATCGGTCCGCTCACGGACAAAGAGCTCGACATAATCATCCTCACGGTCAAATCATACGATACGGCTGTTGCGATCGAGCAGGTAAGGCCGCTGGTGGGCAAGACAACGCTTGTGATCACTGCGCAGAACGGGTTTGGAAATTATGAGGAGGTGTCAGCTGTTGTCAACAGGGACCACACGCTTTTGGCGAGGATCATTTTCGGCGTAAAGCTGCACGCACCCGGCAGGGCCGAGGTCACGGTTATTGCCGACGATGTCCGGATCGGCCAGCCCCATGACGCGGTTGCCCGCGAACGCATTCAAGGGATCGCGGCTGCATTCACGTCAGCAGGCATTCCCACGGCCTATGCTGAGAACGTTTATGCCATTCTCTGGGACAAGATCCTCTACAATGCCGCGCTGAACCCGCTGGGGGCGATCCTCGAATGCACCTACGGACAGCTTGCCGAGCACGCTGAGACACGATCGATCATGGACGCGATCATCGACGAGATTTTCCGCGTTGCGCCGGCCCATGAAATGCCGCTGAACTGGAAATCCGCGGAGGAGTACCGCACGCATTTTTACACCAGGCTCGTCCCGCCCACGGCTAAGCATTTCCCCTCCATGTACTATGACGTGAAGGCAGGCAAGCGGCTCGAAATCGACGCGTTGAACGGCGCGATAGTGAAGCTTGCGCGGGAAAAAGGGATTTCTGTACCGGTGAACGCAAGCATTACGGACATCATCAAGGCGAAAGAGGCGATGGCCGAGTCTCGCCGATAAATACCGTTGATAAAACCTCCGGGAGGGTGCGTGGACGAATTTATGGCAGCAGCGATAGAAGAGGCCGAAGCAGGGAAGGCTGAGGGCGGGATACCGATCGGCGCAGTTCTCGTGTACAAAGGCCAAATCATCGGACGGGGACATAACCGGCGTGTACAAAAGGAAAGCGCTATTCTCCACGCCGAGATGGACGCGTTGGAGAACGCAGGACGGCTTTTGCCGGCGATCTATCGCGACTTGACGCTCTACACGACGCTGTCACCCTGTGCCATGTGCAGCGGGGTGATCCTGCTGTACGGCATCCCGCGCGTAGTCATTGGGGAGAACATGTCCTACAAGGGCGAAGAAGCCCTGCTCAAAAGCCGCGGCGTCGCCGTCGAAGTGCGGCAGGAGTCCCGGTGCATGATGCTCATGATGGAATTCATCCAGACCGAACCGGAGATCTGGTTCGAGGACATCGGGAAAAAGAGGCAGTAAAGCGCTCGTTGCGGCTTTGCGGGAATACTGTACTTGTCAGTGATCATTCTTTCTGCCGTTGATAATCCCCATTGCCAACGCTGAAGCGGCAGTTCGGTTC
Organism: Nitrospirota bacterium; assembly: GCA_027456925.1. Taxonomy (GTDB): domain Bacteria; phylum Nitrospirota; class UBA9217; order UBA9217; family UBA9217; genus JAJYKN01. Next base: position 758 of record DAIDTZ010000082.1, on the reverse strand, counting down.
TCCACCACCAGTTTTTGGTATATCTTTTCCAGATGAATTTTTACGGTCCCCGGCGCTATCTTCAATATCGTGGCTGTTTCCGCATTGGTCTTTCCCTGGGCAACCCAGTAGAGAACGTCTTCCTCCCGGTACGTAAGCCCATAGGACTTGAGTGACTGCTTTGAACTCTCCAGCGCGGCGAAGGTCTGCCGCGCCATTTCGCAGACCTCCACATTTTTAAGCGCCTGCGTGATATGAGGCGCGAGAAGGTTCAAAATGAGCCGTTCCTCTTCCGTAAAATCGCGCCTGTCCCGGTTGATGGCAATGTTTTTGTTGAGAGAGCGGCTGCTGCAGCTCAGAAGCACGACCATCTGATGCTCTATCTTGAGCCTGCGATAAAATTCATTGTAGATGCCGAGGCAATGAAACTGGCTCCTCGTAAGCATATCGTGGATCTTCAGCGCCGTTCCCATAAATATATCGTCGTGAGAGCCCTGTTTGCCGATCCTGAAGTTTGTGATGTCTTTTTTAAAGGGATGACTCGTTCTTTGCGGATAGATGAGGGGCATGAGAGGGTGTTCGTGCAGATGCGTTTGATACGCGGTAATTTCGTCAGGGGAAAGAGCAATGAAGGGCTCTATGACATTTTTTGAAAGTGCGCTGTTCGCAACGTTGACTTCGGCGTATCCTACAGACGACGCGGGGATCGCCTTTGCTATCGCCGATAGCATAGTCGCATGGAAGGTATCCATGTTCAGATCGGAGTATATCTCCATGAT
>DAIDTZ010000081.1 GCA_027456925.1 Nitrospirota bacterium | reverse complement strand
GTTCTTTTCGTACAGGAAATACGCATAGGCGCGCGCGGCGCTCCGGCCGACCCGGCCGCGCAGTTGGTACAACTGGGCCAGTCCGAACTTGTCGGCATGGTTCACGATCAACGTATTCGCGTTTGGAATGTCGATCCCGCTTTCGATGATCGGCATCATGCCGGGCTTTGCCATGACCAACGTGTACTTCAGCGCAACGTCGATGATCGGCGTAATTGCCCTGGCCGGGATCGTGGTCAGGAACTCAATCGTCCTGCTCGAGTTCATTCTGGACAAAAAGCAGGAGGGCATGCCGCTCGAACAGGCCCTGATCGAGGCAGGCGCAATCCGGACCCGGCCCATCGTGCTCACGGCAGCGGCCGCCATTCTGGGCTCCGCAGTGATCGTGACCGACCCGGTCTGGTCGGGCCTGGCCCTGGCGCTCATCTTCGGGATGCTGGCATCAACGGCCCTGACTCTGGTGGTGGTCCCCCTGTTCTATTATATTGTAGAGAAGAAGAACTGGGAGCAGGCGTAAGAAGCGCGGACGGGGGGAACGGGTGATGGGGAGACTGGGAGAAGAAGGCATTTGCTTGATCGCCCCTCGCCGCGCCACCCCGTCGGTTTGATTTAAGGAGGAGCACATGTCCACCGCATCTGTCGGCATTGAATACAAAGACTGGATCAGCACCGTCACCATCGATAATCAGCCGGCTAATTATCTGAGCAAAGAGGCGCTGTCGCAACTCAACAAGATCGTAAGCGAGATTCTCGCATTACAGGCCGAACTCCGCGTTGTCGTGCTTGCGGCAAAGGGCAGGAACTTTTCGGCAGGCATGGACTATGCCGGATTCGTTAAAATGTCGAAGGACGAAGCGGGCCATTTCGCCGACGTGGGCTATCACCTCCTCCGGAACATCGAAAGCCTCCCGGTCCCGGTGATCGCCGCGGTCAAGGGAGAGACAACAGGCGCGGGCCTCGGGCTCGCACTTGCCGCAGACATCAGGATCGCTGCTTCGGACGCGGTCTTTTCGTTTCCCGAAGCGCAGTTCGGCGTGCCGCCGATCTTCGGTTCGTCACAGAGGCTGTACAAGACCGTGGGCGTGGGCCGCGCAAAAGAGCTTCTTTTTACCGGACGAACGGTGTATGCTGAAGAGGCGCTCAGGATCGGCCTGATCAACGAAATCGTACCAACCGACCAGCTCGACGAGGAAGCGAACCGGCTCGCGATCAGGATTGGGGGCAACAGCCTCTCTTCACTCCGGTCGATCAAGATGCTCGTGAACTTCGGCCTGAATGAGGGCTATGAAACGGGGTTAAAGGAGGAAGTCACGGCCTTCAGCGAGGCGTTCAATCCCGATACGCACCAGTGGGAGAGACGGTAAAAAGCAGGGGACGGGGTGCATGGGGCAAGGGTCAAGGAAGAGACATAGGGCTTTTCCTTGTTACCTGCTGTTTGTCCCTTGCCCCGCTTAATTAAGAAGGGGGATTACAATGGGGATCAGTGCATGGCATATCATGCGGGAGAAAATCAGTGTCGGACCGGACACCACGGCCCGGGAGGTGACGATGAAGATCATTTCATCGGGACTTGCCGCGATGCCGGTTGTGGACGAAGCCCGGGAGATCCTGGGTGTTGTATCGGAAAACGCCATTCTGGACGCGATCCGGGAGGAACGGGACCTGGACAGCATTCCGGCCTCAGCGATCATGGTGCCGGCGCCTATCGTCGCCGATGCCGATACCTCGACGGGGGAACTCATCAATCTGCTGCTCAAGAGTTGCTGCTCCATCGTCCTGGTCGTAAAGGACAAGAAGTACGTGGGGGTAATAAGCAGGCACATGCTGATGGACATCTTTACGTCGCCCCACTATGCGAGATTTGCGGCAAAGGACCGTAAGGCGCCGTTCTCATGCAAATAACAAGATTTTTGCCTTGACAGGTTTCTGTCCCATGAGTATTATACTGTACGTTTTCGGCGCGCGAGCGCTGCAAATGCTGGTTTCATCGCTATTGTTTTGATTTTGAAAGGAGTTCTACGATGCCGTTTTACGAATATCAGTGCAATGCCTGCGGCAAGGACTTCGTGCTCCTGCAGTCAATGAACGCCAAGGCTGAAGACACGGTCTGTCCCTATTGCAGCGAAAAGAAAGCCAAAAAGCTCCTCTCCAAGTTTTCGTCGTATGGCGGCGAAGGCTCCGTCTGCAGCACCAGCGGACATTCCTGGGGCGGCGGCTGAGGCACCTAAACGGTCCGCCGTGAGCGGACAAGAATAGTGAAAAGCCTGAGGATCATGCGATTCTCAGGCTTTTTTGTGAAAAAAGTTTTCTGCCGCGTTTATTTTAACCTCTGCGATCTCCGTGCCCGCTGCGGCAAAACTTTTTATTATCATAGAAAAAGCACTTAGACACAGAAGAAGCGGATTAACATATGATAAAAGCGGATAAATTCGAAAGCAAGACGATCACCTATTGGGTGAACTACTTTTGAAGAAACATCAGCCGTTATCCGACTCTTATCAGATTTGATCCGTGTCAAATGCCGTTTTTAGGATTATTAATAATTTCATGACCAACGTCTCTCTCAAAACGCTCCTTCGCCCCCGTTATTGGTACGCC
>DAIDTZ010000080.1 GCA_027456925.1 Nitrospirota bacterium | reverse complement strand
CATGATATCCCGGCGGAACTCGCCAAAGGGTTCTTCTCCCGGCAGATGCGTATGAAAAAATTCTTTTGAAGCCGCCGCTTTTTCGCAGGCAAAGACCTGGGCTGCAAAAGCCTCGTTAAATTCGATAAGTTCGATGTCTTTCATGTTCATTTTTGCGAGCCTAAGCACTTTGTGAGTAGCGAAGACCGGGCCGAGTCCCATGCGGGACGGATCGAGCCCGGCAAAGGCGGCTGCCTTGATGGTCCCAAGCGGCCTAAACCCGAGTTCCTTTGCCTTGTCTGCGCTCATGATCAAGGCCGCCGCAGCTCCGTCGGTGATCGGCGACGAGTTCCCGGCCGTAACGGTCCCGTACCTGCGGTCGAAGTAGGGCGGCAGCTTCTGGAGCGCTTCCAAAGTCTGGTTTTTTCGCGGCCCGACGTCTTCTTCCACCACGGGCCCGAATTTCGGAGGCACGTAAAAAGGGACCACTTCATTCTTGAACTTGCCCGCTTCGTTCGCCGCGGTCCAGCGTTGGTGGCTCAGAAGCGAAAACTCGTCCTGTTCGCGGCGGGTGATGCCGAAGTCCCGCACGAGCACTTCCGCGGTCTCGCCCATGATCAGGCCGGACACGGGGTCAGTGAGGCCGTCGATCAAACCAACGACGGGAACAAAGTCTTTCGGCCTGAGCGAGAGGATGGCCCGGGCTTTTGCGCTGATCGACTTCGCCCGCTGCACGGTCGTTATCGTATCGCGAAGTTTCTTCTTTATATAGAAGGAATAATTAGACATGGATTCCACGCCCGCAACCAGCACGATCTCGCTCATGCCCGCGAGGATCTGGGTGTAGGCGCTTGCCGCCGCCTGCATGCCCGAAGCACAGTTTCGCTGCACGCTGTAGGCGGGGATGCGCTCGGGGATCCCGGCACGGAGGGCGATGACCCGGGCGATGTTGGCGGCTTCCGCGGGCATGCCGGCGTTGCCGACGATCACCTCGTCGATTCGTTCCTTGTCGATCCCGGTTCGCGCGATAACTTCCTTGACAATGGCTGCCCCGAGGTCGACGGCGGGCACGTCCTTGAAGACCGTGCCTGCCTTGGCATAGGGAGTGCGAAAACCGTCAACGATGACGACATCTTTCATAAGCACCTCGCGATGTAGTTGCTGAAAAGGGCGTGGATCTTAGACTATTTCTGGTTGCAGATGCATGGTGAAAATAGGAACTAATACTATGCCCATCTGCATTCACCTGCGAAAATCGTCGTCCCAACAGGTTCATTTTACCGGCGACTTCTTCATCTCTTCATCCCGGAGCACCCGCCTCAGCACTTTGCCGACCAGGGTCTTCGGGAGCTGGTCGCGGAACTCTATTTCCTTCGGCACCTTGAACTTCGAAAGCTGGTCCCTGCAATACTTGATGATCTCCTCTGCCGTCGCGGTTTCCCCTTCCTTCAGAACAATGTAGGCCTTGATCTTCTCGCCCAGATACTCCTCGTTCGGAAGCCCGACGACCGCGGCCTCCTTCACTTTTGGGTGCGTATACAGCACCTCCTCGACCTCGCGGGGATAAACGTTCTCTCCCACGGTCTTGATCATGTCCTTGATGCGGCCGACGATGTAGAAGTAGCCGTCCTTGTCCATTTTTGCGATATCGCCGGTGTGCAGCCAGCCCCCGCGGAGCGCCTCGGCGGTTTCGCCGGGTTTATTCCAGTACCCCTTCATGACCTGGGGCCCGCGTACCGCCAGTTCACCCGCCTCGCCCGTTGGCAGCGCGTTCATCCCCGTTTCAATATCCACGATCCGCGCGTCGGTATCCGGCCACGGCAGGCCGATGCTTCCTACCTTGCGGTTGCCGAAGATAGGATTGGCGTGGGTCACCGGCGACGCCTCGGACAGGCCGTACCCTTCGACGATCCGCGCCTTGGTCAGGCTCTCGAACTGCACTTGTACTTCCCGCATCAGCGGCCCGGCGCCGCTTAAGGCGACTGTGAGCGACGACAGGTCATAGCGGTGGATTTTGGGGTAGTGGGCAATTGCGAGATACATGGCCTGGATCCCCGGGAATATCCGGGGACGGTATTTCGCGATATACCGGAGCACTTCTTCGGTGTGGAATTTCGGAAGAAGGATCTGCTCTGCGCCGATGAGGATGCCGAGGTTCATGGCCGTTGTCATACCGTAAACGTGGAAAAAGGGAATGACAGCGAGGATGATTGTCTCTCCCTTCTTGTGGAGGTTGAGCCACGCCCTGCTTTGCACCGCGTTTACCACGAGATTGCGGTGGGTCAGGATCGCCCCCTTGGGGATGCCGGTCGTACCCCCCGTATACTGGAACAGAGCAACATCATCGGGCGACAGGGGCGCGTCGACGGCAACGCTCGACTCGTTTTTAATGAGTGCGAGAAAATCATGGATCGGCGGCACCCGCTTGACGCTGACCCATTGTTTGTCGATGCGCGCCTTGATCGGGTAGAGCACGTTCAGGGGGAAGGGCAAAAAGTCCTTGATCCCGCAGAGAATGAGGTTCCTGACGTTCGTCTTCGGCAGTATGTGCGAGATAACCGGGTGAAACATGTCCACCGCGACGAGCGTTTCCGCGCCGCTGTCCCTGAGCTGGACTTCGAGCTCGTGCTCATGATACAGGGGATTCGTGGGCACGGCAACGGCGCCCGTGCGGAGCGTCCCGTAATAGGCGATGACCATCTGCGGGATGTTGGGGAGCATGAGCGCAACCCGGTCTCCCTTCTTTACTCCAAGACCAATGAGGGCGCGGGCAAATTTATTAACGAGAGCATCAAGTTCTGCATAGGTGATTTTTCTTCCATAAAAAAGGAGAGCGCTATGCTCACTGTACTTTGCCGCAGTTTCGGCAAGGACATTCCCGAGGGTCGACTCGGGATAGGTGAGGCTCGGAGAAACGCCTGCCTCATAAAATTTTAACCACGGACGATCGGCGATCTTGTCGGTCATAGTGGCACCCATGGGTGCACCTCCCTGTTGTTGTAACGGCACTTACGGCTGCGTGCGGCGAAGGAAAATATTCAGACTGAAATCATCCTCAATAATTTAATACTATTATACCACGTTCCGGGACGGTGTTTTCACCGCGCCTCGGAATAGGCTGCATTGGATCGGCTGATGGACGGGGGGAATTGCAGCTTTTTCGAGAAATCGCATGGGGCTGCGCCGCGTAATGGGGTTGGGGAGAACTTATGTCCGACAAACTGCTTTGGACGAGGTCTCAGGCGCGGTACGACGGGCTAGTGCTGCCTGGCTTTCGAGGGGAAACGGCGGTTTTTGGAAGGAGGACGACGCTGCTGATGCTGTTGTTGAGAGACTGCTGCGGCCCGTAGCTTCTCTTCGGCAGTCCTTCTGATCTCCCTTACGTACATGGTTTCGTCGGCCCATTCCACGGGGATCTTCTGGCCGATATACTTTTCAATCTCTTCAAGGGAAAAGACATATTCCTCATCAGCAAGGCTGAGGGCCTTGCCGGTGGCCCCGGCGCGGCCCGTACGGCCGATCCGGTGCACGTAATCTTCGGCATCCTGAGGGAGGTCGTAATTGATGACATGCGTTACCGCTTCAACGTGGATCCCCCGGCTCGCCACATCGGTGGCAACGAGGATGGGAAGCCTTCCCTCCTTGAAGTCCGCAAGGAGCCTGAGCCGCTTTTTCTGGATGATATCGCCGGTGATTGCATCGGCTTTCCATCCGTTGCGGTTCAGGCGCTCAACAACCATGTCCGCAGCGCGGCGGGTGTTCACGAAAATGAGCGCCCGGGCGGGCTGCTCCTTCTTGAGGAGACCGAGCAGGAGCGGGACCTTCTCGTGCTTGCCCACGTGGTAGAGGACCTGTTCGACCTGGTCGACGGTGATCTTCTCGGGCGTGATCGAGATCTTTTCCGGCAGGTTCATGAATTCGTAGGCAAGCTCCATCACGCGGTACGAGAGGGTGGCGGAGAACAACATGGACTGCCGCTTGCTGTAGGGCTGCATCTTCTTGAGCAGATACCGCAGGTCGTCGATGAATCCCATGTCGAACATGCGGTCCGCCTCATCGATGATCAGGTACCGGGTTTTTTTGAGGCTGTACACGTTCTGCTTGAAATAATCGATAAGCCTGCCGGGCGTGCCGATGAGGACGTCGACGCCCTTCTGGAGCACATCCATCTGCTTCTGGTAATCGATGCCGCCGTACACCGCAAGGCATTGGAAGCCGGTGAACTTGCCGAGCCGTTCGGCCTCGTGAAAGATCTGGTCCGCAAGTTCGCGGGTGGGCGCAATGATGAGCGCCTGGGGTGAGTTCCCGAGATCCGTTCCGGGATTTCTGACCAACCGTGTGAAAAGCGAAATAAGAAAGGCCGCCGTTTTTCCCGTTCCGGTCTGCGCCTGCGCGGCCACGTCTTCTCCGCGGATCGCACGGGGGATCACTGCTTCCTGCACGGGCGTGCATGCGGTAAAACCAGTGTGCTCGATACCTTGTTTTACTTCGTAGGGCAGATCCAACTCACTGAAGTTCATACATCTCCGTTCATGGATGAAGACAAATTGTCAACAATCTATCCGAAGCAGTATACCATAAGTTATGATGCAAACGAAAGCAAAATAATGAGAGAGGCCGGGAGATGGATAGATGATCGGCCGCAGGGTTTGACTTTTTGAACGCACCTCTTCGAGTGAACAGGCGTCAGCGCGCAGAGAGGACAAAACGACTCTTCAATCGACTGGCACCATGCTCGTGATTTCCCCTGATCCGGCAAGATGCAAAAAACAGGCTGTTCATGCGGTAAATATCATGCATGTCTCCGGTTTTCGGAGCGAGTGCAGCCTCAGGGCGTCCCGCAATCAGCAACGCAGGTCAAAAAAGCGGCGGGAACGTAAAACAATAAAAATGGTGAATTAAGCTTAAAAACTATTATTTTTTGTACATATTTTGTAAACTGTGAGTAAGCCTGTTGATAAATTGTCTAACATGCTGAAAGATAATTTTTTTTATTTTCTTGTTGACAAATAGTACACTCTTGTTGTATATTTGTCCACGAGGAGAACAAAAACGTGCTGACAAAACTCTTCTCTTCTACAAGAGCGGAGCTTTTAGGCCTGTTCTTTAACAATCCGGATGATCGCTTCTATCTGAGAGAGATAGCCCGCCACATCGGCAAGGACGCGGCGGGGATCAAGCGGGAGTTGGACAACCTGGTCAAGATCGGGCTCTTGGGGAAAGAGAAACGGGGCGTTCAGAAATACTATTTCGCGAATAAAAACTCTCCGATCTTCTCCGAGATGAAAGGGCTGATCTTCAAGACGACCGGCGTCCAGGGCGCGATGAAGGCGTCGCTCTCCCGGCTAAAAGGGGTGCAGACCGCTTTTATCTACGGGTCCTATGCCAAGGGCTCCGAAAAAGAAGACAGCAACATCAATCTCATGGTAATCGGCCAGGCGAACATCACGGAGTTGAACGACACGGTGATGGGCCTGGAAGAAAAATTGAAACGTGACATCGATTACCTGGTGTTCGATGAGCAGGAATACCGGAAACGCAAGGAATCGAAGGATCCGTTCATCCGGGAGCTGTTAAAAGGTAAAAAGATTTTCCTGGCAGGCAGGGAAGATGACATATGAATCGCTGAAAGAAATGGGCATCGTTGAGGAGCGTGCCGCGGAGATCACGGAGATCATTGCTCTCGTGACCCGGGCGGAACGGGACCTGACGACGAGCAAGGTTCTGCAGGATAAGGATGAGGAGTGGGCTTTTGCGGCAGCCTACCTTGCCATGGTTCGGTCGGCACGGGCGCTCATCCTGTCCGAGGGGTTCCGTCCCAAGGGCGTTCGCGGCAGGGATGCACAAAAAACCGTAGTGACGGCGGCCGGAGTGCTCCTTGGCGAGCAGTATAAAAGCCTGATCAATAAATTCGACCGGATGAGAAGAAAATATCAGAGTTTCATGGAAGAGGCCGGCCGGATCATATCCCGGTACGAGGCCGGACAGGCCATCAGGGATGCGGAAGAATTCATAGAATTGGTGAACGGGAAAATCAGGGAAAAATACTCGCAGATGTCACTGCTGAATGATATTCCTCAGCTTGTTTCAAGATAAGGCCGCTTTGGTCTGAACGCGGTATACCGAAAGGGGGTGGAAAACTAATGGCAGCCAAGAAAAAAGCAAAGAAGAAGGCAACCAAGAAGAAAGCCACCAAAAAGAAGTAGTTTTTATACAAGGTGTCCCCGCAGTGGGGCCCGCCGGGGGCTCGAACGCCCCCGGCGTATTTAAAAGAAGGCCGGCAAACTCCGTACGCACAAGGCATTACCGTCATCATTCTTCACTTTTCATTCATTCAATCCGTTGAGGAAAGGGGGTGAGGTATTTATGGCTGCGAAAAAAAAGGCCCCGGCAAAAAAGGCAAAAAAGACCACAAAAAAGAAATAACCAGTAGGTGATGACGATGAACGTTAACCATCTGCAACTTTACCACGAAGCCGGTCTTCGTGGTTTTGTTTTTAACAAGCCTTTCCTTTGCCTCCCGGCGCCCGGCCGGGCAATACGGCGAAGTCATGAGTAAAAGGAACACCCTCATAGCGAATCGTAGTTATCACAGCGCCCGCAATAGAAAACTGCTTGCTGCTGCCGGCAGCCTTCTCGCTCTTTATCTTCTCGCGCACATTATTTTCGGCGAAATGGGCGTGGTCAAATACTACCGCATGAAGGCGCAGTATAATGCTCTCACGGGGGAGATAGCGGCGCTGAAGCAAGACAATGCCCGGCTTACGTACGAGGTCCATGCCTTGAAAACCGATCCCGACCACATCGAGCAGATCGCCCGGGACAAACTGGGACTTGCGCGCCGGGGTGAGATCGTGTACTATTATGGAGATTCCGAGCGTTGAAATCCCGATACGCTCCCATCGCCGACGGTTCGTCGAGTGCGTACGGGGACCGCGAATGTATGTGTGATCTCGTGTTCGCCGGGTAACGCTTTCCTTGCCCATGTCCGATCATCCTCTTTACATAGCCTTTGTCTGGCACATGCATCAGCCGTACTATAAGGATGATATTACCGGCTCGTATATTCTTCCATGGGTCAGGATGCACGGAATCAAAGATTATTACGACATGCCTGCGCTCCTGACCGACTTTCCCGACATCCACCAGACCTTCAACCTCGTCCCTTCGCTTCTGAAACAGATCCGCGACTACGTGGAAAACGGGGCGACCGATAAATTCCTTGTCCTGACGCTGAAACCGGCTGCGGAACTAAATCAGGCAGACAAACTTTTTCTGCTCAAGAATTCCTTCATGGCAAACTGGGACACCATGATCAAGCCCTATCCGTCCTACTGGGCGCTGCTCGACCGCAGGGGCTACAGCGTTTCCCCCGACGACCTTCAGAACGCTACGCGGTATTTTACGACCCAGGACTATCTCGATTTGCAGGTCTGGTTCAATCTTACCTGGTTCGACCCTCTCTTCAAGCAGAACGACCCGTTCCTGAAAGGCCTGATCCGGAAAGGTTCAGGATTCACCGAGACCGAAAAGGCGCTGCTTATTCAGAAACAGCGCGAGATCATGGCGCTGATTATTCCGGAATACAAGCGGCTTGCTGAGACGGGCAGGATCGAACTTACGACCACGCCGTTCTACCATCCCATTCTCCCGCTCCTGTGCGATACCGACCTGGCGAAGGTGGCGGCGCCCGATATTCACCTTCCGCTCAACCGGTTTGTCCATCCCGAGGACGCCAAGGCCCAGGTCGAACGTGCGCTGGCATACCATGGAAGTCTTTTCGGCGCGCGTCCGACGGGCATGTGGCCTGCCGAAGGGTCCGTGGCCGAAGACATCATTCCCCTCCTCGCCGATGCCGGCATCAAGTGGATCGCCACCGATGAAGGCGTGCTTGCCCGGTCCCTGGGGATCCACATTGAACGGGACTTTGCCGGCGTGATGAAGAACCCCGAAGTGCTGTACAAACCCTATCTTGCCGGCAAGGGAGATAAGCGGGTCTCCGTGGTGTTCCGCGATCATACGCTCTCCGATCTCATCGGGTTCGTTTATTCGAAGTGGGATTACAAAAACGCGGTTCACGATCTCATTGACCGGCTCCACCGCGTGAGGCGCGGGGTGTCGGACGGACCGCATCTGGTGTCCATTATTCTCGACGGGGAAAACGCCTGGGAATATTATCAGAACGACGGAAGGGACTTTTTCCTCTATCTCTATGAGCGCCTGAGCGGGGAACAAGGGCTCCGCTGCGTGACCGTGGGAGAGTATCTGAAGGAGCATCCCGCACAGTCTTCCATCGAACGGCTTCACGCCGGCTCATGGATCAACGCAAACTTTCGCATCTGGATCGGACATGAGGAAGACAACCGCGCCTGGGACCTTCTTGCCCAGACGCGCGATGCCCTGACGGCCTATGCTTCCACCAACGGAGATCCGGCAAAACTGGCAAAAGCATGGGAAGAAATCTATATTGCCGAAGGGAGCGACTGGTGCTGGTGGTACGGGGATGACCACTATTCCGAGAATGGTGAGGAGTTCGACCTCCTGTTCCGGACACACCTGATGAATGTCTACCGGATCATCGGCCTCGATGTTCCGGACGAACTTCAGATCTCCATTCTGCGCGAAGACCGGCAGGCGCTTCCCACGGTGGAACTCACGGCATTTATCTCCCCGACGATCGACGGGCAGGTGACGAACTATTTCGAATGGTTGCCGGCCGGTTTCTATGACGTGAGCCAGGGCGGAGGAGCAATGCATCGGGGGGCCTCGATCATCACGCATATCTATTACGGGTTCGATCTCAAGAACATGTTCCTCCGTATCGATCCGAGCGGAAGCCTGAAAGACGAAAAAGTATCGGAACTCGCGTTCTTCATTAATTTCCTGTATCCCAAAAACAGGGATGTGGAAATCCGCGTTGTGCCGCAGGAACGGCGCGTCAGCGCCGCACTCTTTCTGGGAGACAATGGAAACCGTCTGCAGACAGCAGTGATCAATACCGTCGCGGCCAACGATATCATCGAGCTTGCCGTGCCCTTTGAGCTTCTGGGCGTCAAACCGGACGACGAGATCCAGATCTTCGTGACGGTCGAGCGATCGGGTTCGGAGGTCGAGAAGTGGCCCTACCGCGGCTACATCCAGTTCAAGGTCCCGACCGATGACTTCGAGGCGATGATGTGGCAGGTGTAAGTAAGGACTAACCGCGGCGATCCCGCAGGATCTCCACGCGGCCTATTCTCCATCGCCGCATTTCTGCTCTTTCTCTTGCCGCACGTCAAAATCTTCCAGGGCCCGGTCGTCGTTTTCATCTATTTCATATACCTGTTCGTTGACGCGCTCCTGCGGCTCCCGTCCGCGGCCCAGAAGTTCCCGATGGACGAGGGGCTTGGCGGCCTGCGGCAGCGTCGGGTCGACATAGAGTTCCTGAAGGTCGAGGAGTTTCATCGTTTGGAGAAAACGTTCCGAGAAAGCAAGAGGCGTGTGATCGTTTCGGACCAGGGCATACCGCACCAGCGGGCGGCCGGACCAGTTCCGGTGTTCAGCGATCATGCGGATGGTTTCCGCGGCCGTGTCCTTGCGGCTGATGACTTTGAAGAGATGGCTTTCCTGCATGCGGGGATTATCGAGGCACAATGCGGCCACCTCCGTGTCGCGGTCCTGCAGCAGCTTCAGAAGGACGTTCCCCACCGCCATTTTTGCCAGCGATTTCCTATAGCCGAGCGCCATGCCGGGAATCCGTTCAATGACTATGGACTCGACCTTGTGCCTGAAGACAAGCGGGATAAGCGTGCTGCGGGACAGCTCCGTGATGTCGAAAAGGTGGAGGTAGCGCGCGATGGCAAGCGATATTGACAGCGGAGTTTTCGGGTTTTTTGCAAGTGCGAGGCGGATGGGATAGCTCTTTGCCCAGCGGTTGTCCCTGGCGATCGACTCGAGAACGTCAACGGGCAGATTTTTCCTGTTTGCCAGGATCAGCACATCCTCTTCGCGCAGGTTGCTGTTTCCGAGCAGCGCTCTGATCACCCTGAAAGAGGGGTCGTGGAGAAGCCGCGCGAACACCTCCGCGCCGGCGGTGGCGGCCAGCTCCGTTCTTGCTTCTTCCGAATCAGCCATGCTCCAATTATACGAATTTTCAAAGGTATTGACAAATGCTAACATTTTCTGTATTTTTATATGTCAACAACGTGAATTTTAATGGTTTTCTATCCTCAGATTTCCCGGTATCTCGAGGGTTGCAATGGAACGGACGCTGCTCCTGAATGCAACATTTGAACCGTTAAAGATCATATCGTGGCAGAGGGCAATCACCTTACTGACCCAGGGCAAGGTGGAGGTCATCGACTTCTACGATCGTGACGTCCGCGGAGTGTCCATCACCTTCAAACTCCTCTCCATTCTCCGGCTGCTCAAACTGGTGAAAGTGAAGCGCAGCAGCAGGGAGGTGCGTTTCTCCCGCGCCAATATCTACCAGCGCGATAAATATTCCTGCCAGTATTGCGGCGTGAAATATCCCGCAGAGGACCTGACCTTCGACCACGTTATTCCGCAGGTGCAGGGCGGTCAGGCCACCTGGGAAAATATCGTGACCGCTTGTCTCTCCTGCAATAACAGGAAAGGCGGCAGGACCCCGCAGGAGGCGAAAATGCGCCTGATCCGGCCGCCGGCAAAGCCGCGGTGGATGCCCGTTGTCACGCTTACCATCGGCATCAAGAACGCCCCCTTAAGCTGGCGCGATTATCTCTACTGGAATGTTGAATTGAACAAGGACGGTTAACCGATCAACGTGCCTTGCCGGCCTGCCAGGTGGAGATGAACGGCTCACGTGCTGTTCTCAGCAATGCGCTGTCGCGCGGTTTTCCTCCTTTCCTTTATCAGCATGCGTTGTCTCCCGGCTTTTTTTCTTGTCAACTACCAGGTTTGATGCTATATTTCGACTCGCCGTACCAATGGTCATATCTGCAGGGAGGCGTTTACATGAAAAAACTCTTCACGCTCATCTTTATTATCAGTGCCGCGGTGATGCTGCCGGCAAACCGGGCATCGGCATTCAGTTCTCTCACGGAAAATGAATTTATGACGGGGGAGAGCCTCGATCCCGGCATGACCCAGGCCGGGGTTAATTATACCGTGGGCGAACACTACGTAAGCTACTATCCGGAAATCCGGTACGGCATGGGCGCCTTGATGGAGGTCGGCGTCAGGTTCGGCGTCACATCGGCAAGGCTTGCCTCGGGCGAAAATATCGGGGCCCTTATGGGCGCCGATCTCAAGTACCAACTTGCGAAAGAGACCGAGGGGATCCCGATCGACCTCGCCGTGGATCTTGGCGTCGTTAACACGATCATTAACAGCAAAAACGCGACCGAGCTGACCTTTGCGACCATCGCCAGCAAGAGCTTACCCCTGACCGACCGGGGGTATAAGCTCGTCCCGTACGGCGGCCTTGCCATGTCGTCCCTCAATGGTTCGCTCCCCGATAAGCAGGACTCCTACGTGAATGCGTTTGCCGGTCTTGATTGGAAGCTGACCCAGAAATTCATGATTCTGCTGGAGTTCAAGGCAGGCCACGAGATGACGGGCGGAGCCGGCATCAGGTTCGAATACTAAATACTAACCGTATCAGCGCAGTGAGAACGGGCTGCAGTCTCAAACAGCAGACGGGCAGTGCACGGGTGGATTCCGCGACTTGCAGTCCCCCGGCTCCTGCCGGGTGGGCTCCACTGATCAACATACCATGTCTATTTCACTTTCGGGTAAAATTCAGGAACAGCCGCTTTCGGGCATTCTCGAAATTCTGCGCCAGATGAAGGCGACCGGGACCCTGACCGTGAAGAGGGCTGCTGTTACGAAGAATATCTATGTCAGAGATGGTCAGATCGTCTTCGCAACCTCGACGGAGTCCCATGACCGACTCGGTGAAATTCTCGTGAATGCGGGCATCGTTTCACCGGAGAATATGGACCATGCTCTTCAACTGTACCGGAAGGGCGGGGGATTAAAAAAAATTGGAGCGGTCCTTGTCGAAAACGGGCTTGTCGTTCCCAAGGAATTGTTCAACGGGTTGAAACTCCAAGTCAAAAACATCATCTATAGCCTGTTCCTCTGGCACGACGGCGACTACCAGTTCGAGGAACGGTTGCCGTCCGATATTATTCCGCTGCAAATTAATTTTCAGGAGTTGATAACCGAGATCATCCAAAGGATCAAGCAAGAGAGCTGAACGCGGCGCCCCTCAATTCGAAAGCAACCCCGCCATCGATGGATTCCAACTTTTCTATTGTCCTTTCGAGCGATTACAGGTATAATTTTCTCCGACCTTGTCGCTCATCCGGAGACCACTGGTGAAATCCCTGAAGCATAGTTCATTTCCCGAAATAGCCGAGCGTGCCGGCGCTCTCTATAACGAAGAAGAGGACACGCTGCTTCTCGGGATGCTCGGCCAGGAATATCATGTCCGGCGCGAAGGCGTCTTTGTCCAGGGCCAGAAGGCGCCCGAAACCCATGCGGCGGTGATCCTCGATTACCTTTTTTCAGCGGGGACCGCGTGCACCATGACGCCCTGGCGGACGCTCCGTGATTTTGTCGACGAACTGACGCCGGACTTCAGGAAAAAAGTGGAATTGCCGATCACGACGTATACGGCGGATATCCTCGCGCGCTCGGGCAACCTTATGCCCATGCTGGACGCCAAAGCGGTGCCGAGCCTCATCGGCAGCGACCTTGCCTTGACGGTCCGGGCCCTTCCCAAGGTGTATCTCCATGTCGAGATTTCACAAGAGAACCAGGATTTCCCGGCCGAGGCCTGGATGCTGTTTTCCCACAATGCTCATGAGTTTTTGGAATTTCGGAACATTCAAGTCCTCGCAGAGCTCTTCAAAGACCGGCTCCTGAGCCTGCTCAGAATCTATTAACATAAAAAAAGCACTTAGACACAGAAGAAGCGGATTAACATATGATAAAGGCGGGTAAATTCGAGAACAGGGCAATCACCTATTGGGTGAACAGCTATTTGAAGAAAAATCCGCCGTTATCCGACTCTTATCAGATTTGATCCGTGTCAAATGCCGTTTTTAGGATTAACGCAATGACAGAGACTAAAACGCCGCGTGCCACGGAAAACCGAAATCCGCAAATATCCACGCGGGAGCGCATCGTTCTCGCTTTGGACGTCGATGACGACCGGGAAGCCCTGGCCATCGTCGCCGAACTGAAGGATT
>DAIDTZ010000079.1 GCA_027456925.1 Nitrospirota bacterium | reverse complement strand
CGATGAGCGGGCCGCCTTTGCCAATGCCGCGGGGGCCGTTGTTTTTGTGGCCATTCACGGCGCGGGAGGAACGGATTCGCGCGTCTATATCCAGGATGTAAACGACGGAACAGGTGCTTCGACGGCATCAGCCCAACCGGTGCGCGGTGATTTTCTCGGTTACGAGGCCGGAAGCGAGCAGCAGGAAATGGTGTGGGGCACGCAGCAGGCGGCGCACGAGGAGCAAAGCGGCAGGCTGGGCCGGCAGCTCGCCCGGCAGCTTTCGGGCGGGAACAGCGCAGAGCCGGTGCAGGCGCCCCTTGCCGGGCTGAAGGCCGTGGATGCCGCCGCAGTCATGATCGAGATCGGGATGGACCAGGACCGGGCAAAGGTTGCCGGGAATATCGCGGGGGGGATCGAGCAGTATGTCCGAAATGACCGATAGAAGCATCAGGGACAACCGGATGCTGTTTATCCTTATTGCGGGCATCGCCTTTCTAGCAGCGGCAGGCGGGGGCTATCTCTGGATGCGGACCCCTGCATTGGATCGGAAGCAGCCCGCGGCAGAACAGGGCATGCAATCTCCCGTGCAGCCGGCTTCCTGGAACGAGCCGCTCACGGTGACGGTTTATTATCCCGCAAGCGGCAAACTCGTGGCCGGGACGGCGTCGGTCAAGCGGCAGCCCGACACCCAGGCCCAGGCCCGGGAAGCGCTCGACGCCGAGTTGAACGGCCAGCGGGCCGCCCAAACGGCGGTGTTTCGCGACATCAAGCTCAAGGCGTTCTATTACGACAATCAAGGAACGGCCTATATCGACCTTGCCCTGTCCCCGCAACGGGAAATCAGCGCATCGGCAGGGGAAGAGTTTCTGGCCCTCTATGCGATGGTGAACACGGTCACGCAGGATTTTGACGAGATCAAGGAAGTCCGGTTCCTGGTGAACGGCAGGGAAGCCCAGACGCTTGCCGGACACATGGATCTGTCGCGGAAATTCACGAAGAGGATGGATTTGGTGCAACAGTAATAATCATGCAAAAAGCAATCGGCATATTCGATTCAGGGATCGGCGGGCTCACCGTCCTTAAGGAGATCGTGGAGAAACTGCCCGACGAGAACATCATTTACCTCGGCGATACGGCGCGCGTCCCCTACGGCATCCGCTCTGCGGAGACGGTGACGCGCTACAGCTTTGAGAACACGCAGTTCCTGCTTGCGCAGGATATCAAGATGCTCGTCGTCGCCTGCAACACGGCGTCGGCCATCAGCCTTGAGGCAGTGAAGAAGGAATTCCCGCTGCCGATCATCGGCGTGCTCGACCCCGGCGCCCGCGCCGCCGTCCGCATCACGAGGTCGCGCAAGGTGGGCGTGATCGGCACCGAGGCAACGATCAGGAGCGGGGCCTACGAAAAAGCGATCAAAAAGCTGGCGCCCGATGTCCACGTGCACAGCCTGGCGTGCCCGCTCTTTGTCCCCCTTGCGGAAGAAGGGTGGACGGACAACGACGTGGCGGAACTGGTTGCCCGGAAGTATCTCGCGTCCTTCCAGGATACGGGCATCGACACCCTGGTGCTCGGCTGCACCCATTACCCCTTGCTCAAAATGGTGATCAACAAGGTCATCGGACCGGGGATCGCGCTGATCGATTCGGCGACGGAGACGGCCAAGGAGGTCGCCGACGTGCTCGAAAAGCTGAAGTGGCGCGGGAACGGCATTGGCGAAGGCACACGCAAATATTATGTTACGGACACGCCCGCTCGTTTTGAGCAGATCGGCAAGCGGTTCCTCGGCGATTCGATGCTTCGCGCAGAACAGGTGAAGGTGGGAGGAGTATAACTTCCACGAATGGAACAGGGAAGAAAACACCTGGAGACGGTTCGATTGTTCCCGAGAAGCTGCCAACGGGCAATTGAAAATCGCCGCGGGCGTGATGAGGTGTCTTCATGAAAAAAGACTGTGAACGGACTAGGAAAGCGTTTCCCCGTTATCTGCGCGGGCATGTATTCGTGATCGAGCGAAACAGGATCGAGCGTCACCTGGGCGCGTGTGTGCTCTGCAGGTCAGAGTACGAGGGGTTGAAGCGTGCCGATGAGACACGTCATATCCTGAAAGACATTAATGCATCCGAAGGGGTTGTACAGCGCCTGAAGGACACAGGGTCCTCGCTCTCGGGGCTGAAAAAAGTATTCTACCGGCCGCTGTGGATCGCAGCGATAGTCCTGGCAGCAGGGGGCATCTACCACTATGCAATGACGCCTCGGCAGCTCGATCTTGAGATCGATCAGATCGTGAAGAGTGAGCCGGCGACCGCGCCATCCGCTCAACCGGGCGAACCGAAGCCCACCGCGGAGACGTCCACGGCAACGGCGCCGTCGTCAAGTCCTCATGCGGCGGTGCCGCCGACTGCATCAGCACCGCCAGTGACGCCGCTTGTCGTGAGCATTACTCCGAAAAATGAGAAAACGGCGATCCGGCTGATCAATGAAGCCCTGCGCGGGCATGGAAAGCTCCGACAGACGAAGCTCAGTGAAACGGTCCGGGAAGCGTCCGGCACGCTGACCGCCCAGAAGCTGCAGGCGTTTTTTTCCCGGATCGAGCCGGTGGCAACGCTCAGTTATAACCGGAAACGCCTCTCCTCGTTTCCGGGCGCCCAGCCGATCCCGTTCACGCTGAAGCTAAAGGCCGCGCCCAAGACTGCCGCGAACCCTCCGCTGTCCACAAAGCCGGTTCAGGCTCCTGGCACGACGCGGGTCCCCGCCGGGGCAGCTCCTCAGCATTCGCCTGCGACCGGTCCCACGCAGTCAGCCGTACCTTAAGACCGGCCAGCCACAAGCCGGACGACCAAACCCAAAACCAAAGAAACGGATCATTGACCAGCATGCCTCTTGACAGTTCATATCAGGAAACGGTTGACTATCTCTATGGGCTCCAGAAGCATGGGATCAAGCTTGGGCTTGAAAACAGCATCCGGCTCATGGAGCTTATGGGCAACCCCCAGGAAAAATTCCGGACCGTTCACATTGCCGGTACGAACGGGAAGGGGTCGACGTCGGCCTGCATTGCGGGCATGCTCGAAAGCGCAGGCTATCGCGTCGGCCTGTATACCTCCCCCCATCTGGTTAGTTTCACCGAGCGGATCAGGGTGAATGGTGCGCCCATTCCCGAGAGCATTGTTGTTGCTCTGGCGCAGCGGGTTCGCAGGGAGTATCGCGGTCCTGCGGCTGGCGGATCCCCGGGCAGTCCCACGTTTTTCGAAGTGACGACGGCCATCGCCTTCCGGTACTTTGCCGATCAAGGCGTTGATATCGCCGTAATCGAGGTCGGCATGGGCGGGCGGCTCGACTCCACGAACGTGATCACGCCGCTTGTGTCGGTGATCACGAACATCGACCTCGAGCACACCGAGTTTCTCGGGACGACACTGGAGCAGATCGCCGCTGAAAAGGCGGGCATCGTGAAGGCCGGCGTCCCCCTCGTGACCGGCGCAACGCAAGCGGAGGTCATCAGGGTGATTGAGCGCGAGGCCGAGGGAAAGCGTGCCCCGGTCTATCGCCTCTCCAGAGATTTTCAGCCTGAGCACATTGCACCGGGCATTGAGCAGGTCTTCGATTACCGCGGTTTACAGGCTGCCTATCAAGGTCTGAGGCTGAGCCTGCTCGGCCGCTATCAGGTGGATAACGCCTGTTGTGCCCTGGCGGCGGTCGAGTGCCTTCGGGGCTCGGGTATCGTCGTGGACGAACCCGCTCTCCGGCAGGGCCTTGCCCAGGCGCGCTGGGAAGGAAGGCTGGAACGGGTGGCGCAGCGGCCCGACATCTATTTGGACGGCGCCCATAATCCCGCTTCGGCGCGCAAGCTTGCCGAAGCCGTTAGAGGCCTGAAGAAATCCTATTCCCGGCTCGTGCTGGTCATCGGCATTCTCGGCGACAAGGATTATCACGGCATTCTTTCCGAGCTCATTTCGCTTGCCGACCGGGTGGTAGTGACGAAACCGCAGTATTCACGGGCGTTGAACGTGGATGTACTCGCTGCGGAGGTCAGGAAACTGCATGCCTCCGTTGAATCAACTGAGACCGTTCGTTAGGCGATCGTTCGGGCGCAAAGACTGGCCGCTGCCGGCGATCTTATCCTGGTTACCGGCTCTCTCTATGTCGTCGGAGATGCGAGGGCTCACTTTTTCCCCGATGCCCGTCCGGCGCTGACGGGTCTGAAGGGATGAGAGCTTGTAATGCGGAATGCGGGGTTCGGAATGTGCAAGAAAAAGATGAAGGGCATATGGGGATGCTGAGGGCGCGCGGCGCCGCATTCGTCCTTGCCGCGGTTCTTCTTGCCGGCCTGGCGGCCGGCTTTCCACGCTCGGGCCCGGCTCAGGAACTCCAAAAAAAAATCCCGGTGACCATTACGGCGGACAAGCTCGATTACGATCGGAACGCCGACGTGTATACCGCCGTGGGCCATGTGAAGATCGAACAGGAGGGCACTCGGCTCGAAGCGGACAAGGTCGTCCTGAACAATAAAACGGGAGAGGCAACAGCCGAGGGTCACGTGTATCTCCAGGACCCGGGCGACGTCATCCATGCCGATAAACTGACGGTCAACCTGAATACCAGTGAGGGGGTCATCACGAAAGGCGACCTGTTCATGAAAAAAGAAAATTTTCATTTAAAGGGGGATGTGATAGAACGCCGGTCGGAGTCCGTTTACCACGTCGAACACGGAGAGTTCACGACCTGCGATGAGGACGAATGGTTTCTGAAAGCCGATGTTATGAATATCGATATGAATCGGTATGCCACGGGCAGCGGCGTGTCTTTTAATATCAAAGG
>DAIDTZ010000078.1 GCA_027456925.1 Nitrospirota bacterium | reverse complement strand
CAAGTGAAGGTTCGTAACGGCAGGCACAGAGAGAGCACAGAGTAAGACTTTAATAAATAAAACGTTTTCTCTGAGTCCTCGGTGACCTCGGCGACCTCTGTGGCTAAAATAGACTTTTTACGAAACCATCATAGGTACATGCTACAGAAAATTGCGGCAACAATCAAGTCTTATCCAACGGTAGGTAGTCAATTTGAGGGCCGTTGGTTGGATGTTGAGGAATTGTCGGCAACAAATCTTTACTGATGACAAGTAGCATTTGCATTTGCAATGAGTGATCGCATTGTTTAAAAAAATATCGCCAAAACAATCCAGGTGAATAGGCGGCATAAAAAAGCTGTTGACATAATTATTATGGTATGATACTATTTTTTTGGTTTTCGGTCCGGGTTTTCGGGTGCGGCCCGACTAACGGCAATAACAGATGCACATTGCATCTAAAGTTTTTTCGTTCGCAACTGTTAGGCATGCCCTGTCATAAGCACTACGGAAATATTCATTACCTTAATTTAACAGGAGGTCCATTGTGAGAAAGATGTTTCAGCATTTGTTCATCGGGGTTGCAATCCTGGCATTGTCGTCTTCCGTTGCCCATGCAGCAGACAGTTTTTCGATCACCCCGCCACCCATCGCCGCGCCCACGTTCGAGGAAGGCAAAACGGACAGCAAAGTGCGCCTCACCTACCTTACCATGAAAGGTGACGGCTCCGACTTCAAGGGATACGGCGCGGATGCTGTGTTCAGGAACGCCTTTACCGGGAGTTTTGCCGGAGATTTACAGCTCGGCATGCTCGCCCTGAACGGCAATATGAATACGGGGGCAGGCATGACGGCTTCCACGGACTTCGTAAACTTTTCCTTCGGTGTGAACGGCGAATACCAGGCATACAAGGGCGACACCTTCAGCGCCCTCTTCTTCGCTGGACCGAACCTGACGCTCCTGGTCGGCAGTTACAAGTATAACTACACGATCGGGACGACTACGTCATCCGATACCGCCACGCTGACGGGCGACCTTATCGGCCTCGAAGGCGGCGTCCAGTTCGGCATCAACGCAGGCAACTGGCAGATCGCGCCCTTTGCCACGATCATGAGCCAGCAGGGCAGCATAACGGCATCCACGTCCTACGGCGATACCACAACGAATATTAAGCCCTTTACCACGACGTCCTACGGCATGGACATCACCTATGTTCCCTGGGGACTTTCGCTCAGCGCGATCCTCCAGGAAGCAGCGAAGCAGTCTGACGCAAATGAAGGAATAAAGACAAACATCTACCAGATCAGCTGGCATTTCTAACCGCTCCTGTTCATCCCCCTCGCCTGCAGGGGGGGATGAACAGTTCCTTCCCCTTAAGGGATCCTTAGCATAGGCCTGGTTTCCTGTCCCCTTCATAACTTCGCTCCTTCATACTGCTCCCTTCGCTGCTATACAAAGAGGCGCAATAGGCACGGTCTGCATCACCGGTAAAAAGACGTGGCGACATCGGCGTATTTCGTATTTGCAGCTGGCTTGAGAGATCATCCCATGATATACTCGTGTATAGACATCGCAACCGCATGACCGTTTCGTATCCGAGTGAAAACCAAATAAGGGGGCGGCAAAATGAAAAAATTACTTTTGGGGACAACCCTTTTGGTGTTGGCAATTGTTGTTCCTATTCCAGCAAAGGCACAGGTAATTACGAGTTCGCCGCCGCCTATCGCATTTGGGGGGCCTCCGGATGTGATCGTGATGCCTGATACGAACTATGTGTACGTTGTTCCTGATATAGACGATGATATGTTTTTCTGGGATGGTTCGTGGTGGCGTCTCTGGAACGGTCGTTGGTATCGCTCGTATTCTTATGACGGGAATTGGGCTTATTATGAAAATGTGCCAGTTTTTTATTATGACGTTGACCCGGGTTGGAGAGGATACTACAGAGACCATAATTGGTATGGACACCAGTGGAACTATCAACGGATTCCTCAACAACAACTTCAAAAGAACTGGAGAACCTGGAATAGAAACCAATATTGGGAAAAACACGGAACCTGGAACGTTCAGAACTATCAACCTCGCCCGCAGCAACAAAGACAGGAACTAAGGCGTCAAAGGCAGGAGCAATACCTCCAGAGGCCTGAGGTCCGGCGACATCAGCAACGGGGACAATTGCAACAGACACAACCCCGGGTTCAACAACCAGCACAACAACAAAGACAACCTCGGGTCCAACAACTGCAACAGCGCCCACGGGTTCAGACAGGAGCGCAAAAACGAACCATTACACCGCAGGGCGGCCCTCCGGACAGGGGTAAAAGGCGGCAGGTTCAGCCCGCGGGGAGAAGAGGATTTCAGCGCGGTCCTGCCCCGGCAGGAGAGAAGAAACACGTTAAACCGGCGAAAAAAGTGAGGCCCGTTGTGCCTAAAAAAGCGCCTGTAGCAAAAGACGAAAAGAAGCCTGTTGGGCCGGGCAATGCTCCCAGGTAGAATTGAAGGAGCCGGGGGATGCCAAGGCGCGGGATTGCGAAGAGGCAAGTCTTAAAACAGAAGAAGCACGATGCACATCATGAGGCGTTGCGGGGTAAACTAAAAGCCGGAATGCGGCGAATGAGCGAAGACCAGGTAAAAGTGCGGATATTTCTGCATACACCGGCGCAGACTCGAAAGCATTGGCAATGCTTCCAAACAGCGTGAGCCATCCAATGAAAAAGGTACTGCTGACAAAGGATGTGAAAAAACTCATTGCCGGGCAAAATAATTTCCTCAATCGCTCGGATATTACGATTGCGACGGCGTCTACAAACGCCGAGGTGCTGAAGATTCACCGGGAGGAAAAGGTTGATTTAATCGTCACCCAGCTGGAGACTCCCGGCATCGAGAGCGAAAAAATCTTCGCTATCATCAGAGACAATAAGGAGCTGCGCGGGGTCTCCACCATCATAATCTGCAATGACACTCTTGCCCACCGTGAACGCTGCAAGCAATGCCGGGCCAATGCGGTCTTTACCATGCCTGTCGATACCGCCTTACTCCTCGTCAAAATGCAGCACCTCCTGAATGTGGCGCCGAGGATGCACTACCGGGCAGCACTCGCCGTCGCCATCCAGGGCAAATTCAAGAACCGGCCGCTGCCCTTTTGGACGGAAAATATCAGCGCCAGCGGGATGCTCATCAAGGCAAAGGAGCCCCTTTCAAAAGGCGAGGGAATTTTTTTCTCATTTTTTTTACCCGATGGAACGCATGTCAGCGGATACGGCGAAATTACCCGTATTAATCGTCCGGGCCTCGAGCAAGACTCCTTTCTCGATGGTATTAAGTTTACCAGCATAGACCCGGGTGTTCAGTCGGCGATTGACGCTGTCATCAAGAAAGAATAACGTGCGCCTGGCGCGAGGTTTTTTGGCTGCACCACCCTTCTCGCATACAATTACATGGCAACCGCGGCGTATTAGTGTATAGTTAATAAACAATCATCAATCGAAAAGACCGTTGCACGTGACTCCGGAAAAGGGAAAGCAGGTGATTCATGGCTGAAGACAAGAAAGTCGGACGGGGCGGCATTCCCGATATCTATTGGAAATACATCGGGACATTCCTGCTTGTTACCGCCTTGATTTACCTATGGGGCGGTTTTTTCGGCTCCAAGGCTCCCGCGCGGTTTACGATAAACTACAGTCAGTTCATGGACCAACTGAGCTCAGGCAATATCAAATCCGTTTCCATAAAAAAAGACCTGCTCAGCGGGGAGTTGATCACGGCAATAAGTGTCACGATGCCGGGAGAAAAGAAAACCGCGCAGGTGAAATACTTCCGGACCAACCTGCCTTCTTTCCAGGGTGAAGGACTCCTGTCCCAGCTGAAGGAAAAGAAGGTGATTATCACCATCGAGCCGCCTGAACAGGGATCGGTATGGCAGCTTTTGATCGGGGTCTTGCCCTGGGTGCTGATCATCGGTTTCTGGGTCCTGATGATGAAAAGAAACCAGCAGATCCAGGGCGGCGCGGGCGGCCTCTTTGCCTTCGGGGCAAGCAAGGCCAAGCTCTTTGACGCAAAAAAACCGAGCAAGACCTTTCAAGACGTTGCCGGCATGGACAATGTGAAGATGGAACTGAGAGAGACCATCGAGTTCCTGAAAGACCCCTCCCGGTTCGAGAAGATCGGGGCAAAGGTCCCGAAGGGGGTGCTTCTGATCGGACCTCCGGGAACGGGCAAGACCCTCTTTGCCCGCGCAACAGCGGGAGAGGCGGCAGTGCCTTTTTACAGCATCAGCGCTTCCGAGTTCATAGAAATGTTCGTAGGCGTCGGCGCCTCGCGCGTCAGGGACATGTTTAAAAAAGCCAAGGACACCCAGCCGAGCATTATTTTTATCGATGAAATCGACGCGGTGGGTCGGACGCGCGGCGCGGGTCTCGGAGGCGGAAGCGATGAACGGGAACAGACGCTGAACCAGCTTTTGAGCGAAATGGACGGATTTAATCCCCATGAAGAAGTGATCGTTATGGCCGCGACCAACCGTCCCGACGTTCTGGACCCCGCGCTTCTCCGGCCGGGAAGGTTCTACCGGCATATCGTGGTGGACATGCCGGGCTGGAAAGAGCGGAAGGCGATCCTGGAGATCCATGTGAGGGGCAAGAAGCTGGCGCCGGATGTGGACTTCGAAGCCCTGGCAAAGGGCACCCCGGGCATGACCGGCGCAGACCTCGAGAACCTCACCAACGAGGCCGCTTTGGTCGCCTTGCGGAAGAACAAGGAGATGATAGACCGGCTCGACTTTTTAGAGGCAGAGGACAGCATCCTGATGGGAGCAGTGAAGGAGCTGACCGTCAGCGATCTGGAAAAGCGGATAACGGCCTACCATGAAGCGGGACATACGCTGACCGCCTGGGAATTGCCCGGGGCCGATCCCATCTTCAAAGTCAGCATCATCCCGCGGGGAATGGCGATGGGCGTTACGCAGCTCCTGCCCGGGGAAGACCGGCACTATTATCCCCGCACCTATCTGATGAACAGATTGGCCATTAACCTTGCCGGACGGGTCGCGGAAAAGATCGTTTTTAACGACATCAGCAGCGGCGCACAAAACGATTTGAAAGATGCGACTTCGCTTGCGGAAAAGATGGTAGCGCAGTGGGGAATGAGCGACAAGGTTGGCCCGGTAAATCTCGGACGCGGCGAAGAACATCCGTTCCTGGGCAGGGAACTGTCCCTGCCGAAGCGCTACAGCGAGGAGATGGCCTGGCTCATGTACCAGGAGATCCAGAAAATCATCCTCGAGGCTGAATCAAGGGCCACGGAAATATTATCAGGGAAAAGACAGGCCCTGGACGCGCTTGCGGAAGCGTTGATCAAGGACGAGGTGCTTGAGCGGGCCGACGTGGAACGGATCATAGAGGGGTCGAAAGGATAGAAAACGGGAAATTATGCGGCAGTCCTCCACCCTATCGGTCCTTCACGTCAAATATTCGCATCCCGCCCGACGACCGGCCCGAGAGGAACACCTTGCCTGCGCCTTCTCTTGCTATTCGCACTCACAGGTCCCTTTTTGACCCGGGGTCAAACCGGATGACTGTTCCTCAAACCGGTACCGCACATCCCACGTTATGACCCGCGCTGCGCCCCAGGCCATCAGGGCCCCGAAAACGAGCAGAATAGGCCATGGCCACCCCATGACCCATTCCAGGATATCGACAGCTTTCATGTTCAATCACTTCCTTTGTTATGATTTTCTAACAGGCTGTTGAAAAACGCCGGTTACGTCATTGCGAGGAGCGTTTTTAGCGACGCGGCAATCTCGGGCTTATTGATTTATTTAACCGCGAGATTGCTTCGCTCCGCTCGCAAAGACGGCAAAAAACTTTTTCAACAACCTGTCAATTTAATTATATCAGTTCTTGCGGAGGATCGGAGAACGATCGTCGAAACCGCGGCTTCAAAGCCGGATCGTTGTCGCTTGCTGGAATCCTTTTGGCCGTGTTTGAAAAAGGAAATCATAGACAGGACCTGCCCGCGCATGGTATGTTGATGCATCTTCGACTGCAAACAGGCAGGCTTTTATGCCACACATTAAAAAATCCATCATCAGCATCCCGCTCAGCCTTCTCATCCGCGAAGCACTCCGCGCCCTTTCCCGCAATAAGCTGCGGAGCGCGCTGTCCGCGATCGGCATTACCATCGGCATCGGCGCGGTCGTGTGCGTGGTGGCCATCGGCACAGCGGGCTCGAAGCGCGCAGAGGAGCAACTCCATAATCTGGGGGACAACCTCGTGTGGGTCGAGGCGGGTTCCCGCAATGTGAACGGCGTACGGTCCGGAACCGCGTCATGAGTGACAAGGAGACTCCGACCCTATGAATAACACAAAATATTTGCGCATGTTAAATCGTGCCGTCATTGTATCGCTCGTCCTGATCGTGTCAGGATGCGCGTGGACAAGGCTTTTCTCCGCCAAGTTAGAGAAGCCCGCCTT
>DAIDTZ010000077.1 GCA_027456925.1 Nitrospirota bacterium | reverse complement strand
TTCACGCGGAGGCACGAAGACACGAAGAAAAGCTCTTGCAAAAGAAGATTTTTTCTCTGTGATCTTTGTGGCTTTGTGCGAGACCTGACTTCTTACGAGATCATCAAACTTGGCCCTTCAACAGATTCCCGTGGACAGCTTGAATCAACAATCAACGACATCGCTCAGCAACAACATCAAAGCGCAGCTTGAGGAAGAAGGCGCGGTTATCCGGGCAGCGCACTTTGCGGGAGCCGGCGGCAACGAGGTGGTGCAGCGCCGTACAGGCCTGATCGACCGGACGCTTCGCGAAGCCCACGGCCTGCTGTCTTATTCCGGCCGCATGCCGTCGCTCGTCGCCGGCGGCGGTTACGGCAGGGGAGAGCTGAACCCGCATTCCGACATTGATATTCTCTTCCTTTGCCGGGATGAAGGCGATAGAAACCGTACGCCGGAGCTGCTCTACGTGCTCTGGGACGCGGGAATGGATGTGGGGTACAGCGTCCGGACCGTGAAGGAGTGCGTGTCTCTTGCGCGGCAGGACGGTAAGATCCGCACCTCGCTGCTTGAATCCCGTTTTATTGCCGGGGACCGCGATCAGTACGGACTTTTTTTGCGAACCATGCAGAGCGACGTCTTCTCCTGGAAGTCTTCATCGTACATCGGGGAAAAGGTTATTGAACGGAACGCCGCGCGCCATAAGTACGGCGGTTCCATTTATCTGCGCGAACCCAATATTAAAGAGGGTGAAGGCGGGCTCCGGGATTTTCACACTGCCTTATGGATAGCCTTTGTGCACTACGGGATCAATTCGCTCGGCGATCTGGCGACCCGCGGCGTCATTACTGCGGGGCAATACGCGGTCTTTCTCCGGTCCCGGAATTTCATCTGGAGACTCAGGAACGAGCTCCATTACCTGTCGGACCGCAAGAACGACCACTTGACCTTTGATCTTCAGGAACGGGCTGCGCTGGACTTCCATTACCGGGATTCCGCGCATCTGCTTGCCGTGGAACGTTTCATGAAGGCATATTTCATTCATGCGCGCAACATCAGGGAATTTTCAAATATCGTGGTTGATAGGGTCCTGCGCAAGCCGGCCCGTCGGTGGTTCGAACGGACGACCGTGCTCGGCGCCTTTTCACTGGTGGGCAGGACGCTCATCCTGAGGTCGGAGCAGGCGTGCAATGAAGAGCCTTCGCTCATCCTGACGGCCTTCGAGCTGGCCAAGTCGCACCGCGCGGTTTTCTCCGACCATTTGAAAGACCTCATTAAAACGTGCCGTATCGACGAAAGAATGAGAAGGTCTCCCGTTGCCGCACGCTCCTTTCTGGCCGTTCTTGACAATCCGGACGGCTTGTCGGAAACGCTCGCGGTGATGAAAGAGCTTCGTTTTCTCGGCCGGTATCTCCCGGAATTCCGCGCTATCCAGGCGCTCGCCCGGCACGACTACTATCATATGTATACGGTTGACGAGCATATCCTGCTGGCCGTCAGAAAAGTGCAGGGTTTGTGGAACGGCAGCGATCCGGGACTGGCGACGCTCTCCGATGCTTTGAAGGGTCTGAAGAAAAAATGGGTCCTGGTCCTCGCCGTGCTGCTCCACGACCTCGGAAAAGCATATCGCCATGATCACGAACAGAAGGGAGCGGAGCTCGCCGAAGGGATCCTCCGCAGGCTGGGAGTGGACGGTGACGATCGGGAACGGGTCATCTTTCTTATTAAAAACCATCTCGTAATGACCGCCCTGTCTCAGCGCCGCGAGCTCACGGACAGAAAAGTGATCGCCGATTTTTCCGGCCTCGTCCGCGACCGCGTGAACCTGTCCATGCTCTACGTGCTCACCTACGCCGACATTTCGTCGGTCAATCCGAATGCCTGGACGCAATGGAAAGCGGTGCTGCTCCAGGATCTCTACGTAAGGACCCTGAACCATCTCGACCGGAGAGCCCTTGCCGGAGAGGAAGACAAGGCGAGACTGGCGGCCATGATCGTTCGGATCAAAGAAGCGGCCCAGGGGCGCTTTTCTCCCGAGACCGTCACTGGCTTTCTCTCGGCAATGTCGGACCCATACGTGCTCTCCACGTCGCTCAATAAAATGCTGGATCATATGAGCATGATGCAGCGGCTCCCCGAAGAACAGCTCGTGATTCAGCACCGGCATTATCCCGACAGGGGATACACGGAACTCACGGTTTGCGCCTATGACGCGTACGGCATGTTTTACCGGACCGCGGGCGCGATCGCAGCCAAAAACCTGAATATTCTTCGGGCGCAGGTCTACACCTCCAAAACCGGCGTCATGATCGATACGTTCCAGATCACGGACCCTGAGGGCCGTCTCTACGAGTATGAAGAGGCTTGGCAGAGCGTGCTCCGGGAACTCCGCACGTCGCTCATGAGCAAAGCGCGGCCGCCCGAGCCCGGCCAGTACGTCTCCGGCCCGAAACTGATGGGTGTGGTCACGCCTTCCGTGGAGTTCGACAATGAGATGTCCGAGGTGTTTACGATCATCGATATTACGGCCCGGGACCGGGTCGGGTTCCTGTATCAGGTGACAAAGGCGCTCTATGATCTCAACCTGGACATCGTATCTGCAAAGATCGTGACCGAGGGATCGCGGGTCCTTGATTCTTTTTACGTAAGCGACCTTTTGCGCAGAAAAATCACGGAGCCTCAAAGACTGGGGAAAATCAGAGAGACACTGCTCGCGGTATTGGAGCCATGAGGAGAGCTGAGCCGGGGGCCGGATGCCTGC
>DAIDTZ010000076.1 GCA_027456925.1 Nitrospirota bacterium | reverse complement strand
ACCAGGCTTTCCTTCTCCACAGGACCGTAGAAGGACAACCACTCGGCAAGAAAGCTCGTAAGGTCGTATTCCTCTGTTGTTTGAGCGGACTCCGGCACGTCGCGAAGGTACGACAGGACCCGCCGCTTTAGGGCATCCGCCTTTTCTTCGCGACTCACCGGCTGGATCGACAGAACGTCGGTATGCAGCCGGAAGGCAACTACCGCCTTCGGCAGCATTTCAAGGCTGCACAGGAGCGGGTGCCTGACCCCGGGCCAGCTGACCCAGAACAGTTTCTTTGTTTGTGATGCAAGCCATTCTGATGGATCCTGATCAAGGTCCCTCCTGATCGCGAAAGCCAGCTCCTTCCACTCCGGTTCCGGGACAAGAAGCCGTTCCTTTATCCAATCCAGAAGTTCGACAGCGGATGCAGGCGGATACCCCTGGGCCGTGCGTTTGAGTTTGCTGTCCAGGATACGGATAAGCTCTGCCGGGATCTTCGGACGGAGGTGGGACGAGAACAGAAGTTCCTTGATGAGATCAGGACGAAGGGCCGACTCTTTTGCCAGGATCGGCGTATCGTCCTCGTACATATACTTGTTCGTCTGCTTCCATACGAGATTGCCCGCAAAGGGCGAGGCTGCCCTGGTCACGGTTTCGCTCACGCGGACCATTCCTGCCTGGAGCTCTTCCAGCATCGTCTTGAGGTGCTGGAGATCAAACTCGTCCTCAAGACAAGCGCGCCACGTTTCGAGCAGGATCGGGAAGTCCTCGTAGGAATGTACTGCTGCAAGCAGTTCCTTGGACCTGAGCCGGATGACCCAGAGCGGCATTCTCCGCTTGAAGCCGGACTTCGGGAGCAGGAGCGCCCGCTCGGCATTTTCCCGGAACCGTGCGCCGAAAAATCCCGTCTGTTCGAGCCGTTTTCTGAGGAACGTCTCGACGTTTTCAGGGGTCAGGAAAGAAAAAAGGTCATGGACCTCGAATTCGCGCGGCAGCATAAGCAGGATCGCATCATCGTTCTCGATGAGCTGGAGCGGCGCACGCTTCTTCTCTTCCCAGGCCTGCGCCAGGGCAAGAGCAAGGGGCCGGTTCACCTTTCCTCCCCAGAAGGTATGCAGGATCACCTGCTTGAAATCGCCGCGGCCCCCCGGCTCCTCCACGTGCTCGATCAAAAGATGGTGACGGTGCGGGAGGCTTGTGCCGGTTGCTTCCTTTTGGAGTTTTAAAAACCCGATGAGCTCGTCTGCAGCGGCTTCTTCCATGGCATGGCGGCCGAGAAGCTCCTGCCGGAAATCGGAAGAATCGAGCGACCTGTCCGCGTGTTCGAGGAACAGGCCGATCCGCTCCGAAAAATGAAAATCCCGGTCCTGCTGTTCCGCTTTCCAGAACGGGAAGATGCCCGTTGTGGATCGGATTGGCAGGACCTCGACGTCGTTATGCGTGATCTTCTCGATCCGCCAGAGCTGGGTGCCGAGGGTGAAGGTCTCGCCCACAGACCGCTCCCACACGAACTCCTCGTCAAGCTCGCCGATCTTCGCGCGCGTGTCCTGAAGCCGCAGATCGAAGTACCCGCGCTCGGGGATCGTCCCGCCGGACATGTAGATAAGGTAGGGCACTTCGCTGTGGGCCTGGATCGTGTTGTCCACCTTGTCGAGCGAGACCCGGGCCTTCAGCTCCCGCAAACGGCTGTCCGCGTATCTGCCGGAAAGCATTTCGAGCAAGAGGTCGAAATGTTTACGCAACAGGTTACGGTACGGGTAGCTGGTCTGTAAGAAAGCGTAAAGCTCGTCGATGTCCCATTTTTCCATGGAGCACATCGACAGGATGATCTGTGCCAGGATGTCGAGCGGCGCATCGATGGGATGTACTTCCTCAATATCCTGGTCCAGGATGGCGCGGGCCATGACCGCTGCTTCAAGAAAATCCCGGACATGGGTCGGAAACAGCAGTCCCCTGCTCTTCTCCCCCACCGAATGGCCCGACCTGCCGATGCGCTGCAGGGCAGACGAGACGGACCTCGGCGTCTGGATCAAGACAACCCGGTCGAGAGCCCCGATGTCGATTCCGAGCTCCAGCGAGTTCGTGGCAACAATGGCCTTGAGT
>DAIDTZ010000075.1 GCA_027456925.1 Nitrospirota bacterium | reverse complement strand
CGATATCGTCTCTGCTTATTACCCGCCCCTGGATGACCATGCCATTGCTCATGGCTTGATCTATATCTCAAATCTTTCGCCGAGTCCAGAAAAATATTCCACGCCCCACTCAAGACTGAATCGTTACCATTGAAAAGCGGGGCTGGCGATGTGATTGGGAGAGGGAGGTGGAGCAGCGGACGCCATTTTGAAAAATCAGATCACCTTTTGGTCGAGTCACCCGTCAAGGAGGCATTTTTTAGCACAATTCAGACAGACCTCTCCTGCACGCTTTTTTGATGAGGCGTTATGCATGAATATAGGCATCCCAAGAGTATTCGGGGTCCCGATAAAGGTGATAATTACTCATCGAAACCTTGTAACCATTCAAAAATAAAAGGGCTATTGACTTCAGGAAGTACGTAAGAACCGGCGATGAACCAGAAAGGAGTGCGAGAGATTCCCGGGACATCCCCGCTTCAGCGAACCGGTGAGCACGCCGTCCCCCGTTTCCCATTGACAGAAAAGCCCGATCTGCGTATGCTGCGCCGCACGAACGAAAATCTGTATCGGAGGAGGTCGGAGTTGTTGCCCATGGATAGAAGACCATTGCAGGATCGCCTCTCTCTCCACGCCTGGACCCTCGAGACGACACCTCTCGCCGCGCTGCTGCGTATCGCACGCGAGACGGGCTGGAACGCAGTGGAACTGCGCCATGTTGACTTCCAGCGCGCGGGTGAGGCCGGGATGAGTAACGACGAGGTGCTGTCGCTGATCCGCGAGAGCGGCATGAAAGTATCAATACTCGGCGTCAAGTACGGCTGGATCTTTGCCAGAGGCGAAGAACGTCGACGGTTGTTCGACGAGTTTGCCGCGACGTGCGCAAACGCTGTAGCGCTCGGCTGTGATCTGCTCATGAGTGCGCCGGGTCCGATGGCCGAAGGCACGATTTCCGAAGCGGCTGCGAGCCTGCGCGAAGCCGGCGACGTTGCCCGGGCCTACGGCCTGCGGCTGGCCATCGAGTTCAGTTCGGTTCACAACGTCATCAACAGCCTCGAAAAGGCGCGCGAAATGGTGGCACTGGCGGGCCATCCCAGTTGCGGGCTCCTGCTCGACACGTACCATCTCGAACGTACCGGCGCCGGCGGTCGTGCGTTCGAGAACGTCCCGCCGAACGACATCTTCGCTTTCCACTACAGCGACTGCCCTTCAACACCCCTGCCGCCGAAAACGACGCGTCCGGTCGACCGCCTTCTGCCGGGACAGGGCATTGTCCGCTGGCGCGAGGTTTTCGGACTTCTGACCGAAAAAAACTATCCGGGATACCTCAGCTACGAGGGGCCGAATCCGGCGCAATGGGAACGGCCCCCGGAGGCGGTGGCACGTGAAGCAGCCGAGGCAACACGCGCCCTGCTTTCGACTCTTTGAGTCGATCCTGGATGATTAAAAAACCTTTTCCGAAAGGCAGATGGGTGTTGTTCAACAGCCTACGATAGAGCTCGCGGTTTTTATCTGCAAGCCATCGTGACGATGGCCGGTCTACGGGTTCGGTACAACCGTGCCGGCCGCTTCGGGCGTCCACGTCGGGGCGTTCCTCTCCTCCTCGGGTGAGATGCACTTCCCCTCCTCGGGTTTGACGTACCAGATGCGACCGGCCTGCTCGCGTGCCCCCCCATAGATCCAGATCATCCTGAATCCGGTGGTGTTGCCGGACGACCAGGAGTGGGCGCTCCCCTTGGGGACAAAAACCGCCGCGCCCGGATCCACGCGCCACCAGCGCCCGTCAAACTGGACATAGCCGGGACCTTCGGAACTGCTGTCCACCAGGACCAGCTCCCATGTGTGGTGCCCGTGGAGCGCCCGGAAAAGGCCCGGTTTGAAGTCGTTGACGCCGAAACTGACCTGTCCCGGCTCATTGATTAACGGCGTGCCCGAAACCTCCCCCGCGGTTCCGGGCTGATACGGTTTCGGGTACTTGATGTAGGGTCTGGCTTCCATGATTGCCTCCTGCTTCTCGGATTGGCTGTTATTTTATTACGACCTGGCTCCTCGGCCGGGTTGAAAATAGGGAAAGCCGCCCTTTCTGTCAAGGAGATTTTGCCACCCTTTCGTTTAATATTCTTGACATGCCGTCGCTTTCTCCATACTATCAAACCGCACGAAAGCAGCGCGGATAGGACTCGGAGTTGACCTTCCCAGCGGCATTCCGGAGAGATACCCAGAGATGGATGCGAAGATGATTCCCGCACAGTGGGAACGATGTTCCCCAGGGGAGTGCCTTCCTTTTG
>DAIDTZ010000074.1 GCA_027456925.1 Nitrospirota bacterium | reverse complement strand
CGTTTGAAGATCTGAAAAAGGCGGAGATAAAGAAAATCGCCGTGGGAAATCCGAAAACCGTTCCAATCGGCAGATATTCGGACGAGACATTCCAATATTACAAAATATCTGATATGATACGGCCCAAGCTGATTTTTGCCGAGAACGTGCGGCAGGTGCTTGATTACGTGGCCCGGGGTGAAGTGGACGCCGGTGTCGTCTATTCAACCGATGCGATGGTGAAGC
Organism: Nitrospirota bacterium; assembly: GCA_027456925.1. Lineage (GTDB taxonomy): Bacteria > Nitrospirota > UBA9217 > UBA9217 > UBA9217 > JAJYKN01. The sequence goes on along the minus strand of DAIDTZ010000074.1, from coordinate 5,043 downwards.
AGCGGGAGGTCAAGGTTATCGCGACCGCGCCTGATGCAAGCCATAAACCCATCATCTACCCCATTGCCGTCGTGAAGTGCACGAAGAACGAGAAGGCGGCAAAGAGCTTCATAGCCTTTCTTACCTCCGGCGAGGGCAGAAAAATACTCTCCAGGTATGGATTCAAGCCGATAACAACGACAAAGTAGGCTTTTGCCATGCGGAGAGAACAGGAGCGGCATAATGGACAACTCCCTGTTGTTCTCCATGAAACTTTCCGCGCAGGTGGCGGCGGTCGCGACAATATTTGTCGTGATCGTCGGCCTGTCTGCCGCCTACCTTCTTGCCCGCAAAAACTTTCCCGGCAAGGAATTGCTCGACATATTGCTGACTCTCCCGCTCGTACTTCCGCCGACCGTCACCGGCTATTACCTCATCGTCCTCTTCGGCAGGAACGGGCTTCTCGGCCGGTATCTCTATGCCTGGACCGGGTGGAGCATTATGTTCACGTGGTATGCTGCGGTACTTGCATCGTTCGTAGTCGCGTTGCCGCTCATGGTGAAGGCGGCGCGGGCGGCTATCGAATCCGTGGATAAGAACCTGATCAACGCATCCTATACCCTGGGCCATTCGGAATGGCGGACCGCAGTTAAGGTCGTTTTCCCGCTGGCGGGAAAAGGCATCATTGCCGGGACGATACTTTCCTTCGCCCGGGCCATGGGAGAGTTCGGCGCGACACTCATGCTGGCGGGCAACCTTCCCGGCAGAACGAACACCATGCCGCTGGCGATTTACTCTTCGGCGGCAAGCGGCGACTGGTCGGAGGCGAACACGATGGCCCTTCTGTTTACGCTGACCTGCGGGCTTTTCCTGTACGCGGCGAACAGGCTGGCGAAACGGGTCATCTAATGGGACTTTCCGTCAATATCAGAAAAGCCGTGAACGGCTTCAAACTCGACGCACAATGGGCGATCGGCGATGAACTGGCCGTTCTCTTCGGATACTCGGGCGCGGGCAAATCCATGACGCTCCAGATGATCGCGGGATTACTGAAACCCGACGAAGGGGCAATCCATTTGAACGGAAGGCCCGTGTTCAACAGTGCCGCGGCAATCGACCTGCCTCCGCAGGCCCGATCCTTCGGGTACGTGTTCCAGGACCTCGCGCTCTTCCCGCCCATGACGGTCCGGGAAAACATTCACTACGGCGCCCGCGGTTTGAGCAAGCACGAACGTGAGCTGCGCAGCCGGGACATGATGGAGAGATTTATGATCGCGGGATTGGAGAAGAAATATCCTCGCGAAATATCGGGCGGTCAGAAGCAGCGCGTGGCCCTTGCAAGGGCGCTGATCCGCAGACCTGATGCGCTCCTCCTGGACGAGCCCTTCTCTGCCCTCGACGCACCTTTGCGCTCAGAAATGCGGAATTTTCTGAAAGAGATACGGCGCGAATTTCCCATCCCTGTCGTGCTCGTTACCCATGATCTTGCCGAGGCAGCGGCCCTTGCGGACCGGCTTATCATTTTGGCTGACGGCAGAGTCGCACAGACCGGCACTGCCAGCGAAGTGCTGAACTCGCCATCCAGCCCCGAGGTTGAACTGCTGGTCAACACACGGGATAAGCTTCTCCACGCAAGCATAGCTCGCCGAAATTAATATCCATCGAACTTGTTGTCTGCCCGCATTCTGAAAATTCATACTTCATATGATTTAAATGCATTTTACTTTTTGCGGCGCCGCCCCTACAATGAAACCATATCCGCACGAAAGGTAAGCGTCATGAAGAAAAAAGCCGTCAAGCTCGTCATCGCCTCAACCACCAGCACGCAGAACTCGGGGCTCTTCGATATTCTCATCCCGGCGTATAAAAAAGCCTCTTCCTGTTCCGCGACGATCGAGGTCATTGCCGTCGGCACCGGAAAGGCGCTCCGCATCGCGAAGAAAGGCGAGGCGGACCTGCTCCTTGTCCATGATCCCTGTCGGGAGGAGAAATTCGTTGCCGAGGGGTACGGCGTGAATCGCAGGGCGGTCATGCATAATGCCTTCGTTATTGCGGGCCCGGCCAAGGACCCGGCGGGCATCAAAGCCGTGAAAACGGCGGCAGAGGCTTTTGAACTCATCGCCGAAGCCGGTTTTCCCTTCGTATCGCGGGGAGATGAGTCAGGCACGAACATACGGGAGCTGGATTTGTGGGACGACGCCGGCATCAATCCGAAAGGGAAAGGCTGGTATTTCGAGGCGGGCGGGAAAATGGGCGATACCCTGCTCATTGCGGACCAGAAGAAAGCATACACGCTGACCGACCAAGGCACCTTCCTGAACTACGAAACGAAGGTCGCTTTGAAGGTCCTTCTCCAGAACGATCCCGCCCTCAGGAACCTCTACAGCGTGATAGCGGTCAATCCCGCCCGGTTTCCCGCTGTCCGCTACCGCGAGGCCATGGATTTCATCGCCTTCGTGACTTCTCCCGAAGGCCAGGGCCTCATCGGGGGATATAAAAAACACGGGACGCGGCTGTTCAACCCCGACGCCGTGCCGTCAATACCGGGAAGGAAATAACGCGCATCCAAACAGGGACCCCATGCGAAAATTCAGCCGGGCGACCGAGCCCGAGGGTGAAGCACTTATTTAAGGAGGAAAGATTAATGACAAAGAGAATAGTTGGGAAATTGTTCAAGAGCGGCTTGTTCGTGTCGATCATCATGCTCCTGCTGGGCGCTGCAATGAGCGCCGCGCCGGCAGCCGCCGAGACGCGCATCCGCATGGCCTCGACCACGAGCACGCAGAACTCCGGCCTTTTCGACTACCTGCTTCCGATCTTCCAGAAAAAAACCGGCATCCATATCGACGTCGTCGCCGTGGGCACCGGCGCAGCCATCGAGATCGGCAAGCGCGGCGATGCCGACGTGGTCTTCGTCCATGCCAAGGAGCAGGAACTGAAGGCCCTGAAGGAAGGGTACTTCGTGAATCGCCATGATGTCATGTACAACGACTTTGTGATCATCGGTCCCCCGAACGACCCGGCGAAGATCAAGGGAATGAAGTCCGCGACCGAGGCCTTCAGGAAAATCGCCGAATCAGGCTCGCCCTTTGTCTCCCGCGGCGACAAGTCTGGCACGAACACCAAGGAACTCGCGATCTGGAAGAAAACGGGAATCGATCCGAAAGGCCGGACGTGGTACCTCGATGCGGGCCAGGGCATGGAGAAGACGCAGCGGATAGCAAACGAGAAGCGGGCCTACACGCTCACGGACCGGGGCACGTGGCTTGCGACGAAAGACTACGACAAGCTCGACATGGTCATCGTCCTCGAGGGAGATCCCGTGCTCTTCAACCAGTACGGCGTCATGGCCGTGAACCCGGAAAAGTACAAAGAGGTGAAGTTCAAGGAAGCCATGGAATTCGTGAACTGGATCATTTCCAAGGAAGGGCAGGCTACCGTGGCGGCGTACAAGGACAAGCACGGCAACGCGCTGTTCATCCCGAACGCAAACTAGCATGTCAGGTCCGGCGCGGACCGGCGCAAGGCGATGGAATACTCCCAGGATTCCTCAGCCCGCGCTGGTTCGCGCCTTTTCCCCCGCGCATTCCTAATTCCAACTTTTTTAATTCTCAGTTCTTAATTCTTAATTCTTAATTCTTAATTCTTAATTCTTAATTCTTCCCTCCGCCTTTTCTATGCTGGACTTTTCCCGTTGCCTGTACTATGCTCATCGGGAAGAAGTAAGAATGCAGATTTAACAAGTAAAAAGTAAGAAAGAGACTTGGCGACATGAAAAAGCAAGTGGAGTATCTTCAGCGGCTGTTTTACGATATTTGGAACGATTTCGGGAGCGTCTATCTCCTGGTGAAGCATTCTGACAATACCCGCATCGGCAAGCGGGGTTTTACCGAACAGGAGATGAAACAGGGGCTGATCCTTGTCTTCAACAACAAGACCAATAATAAGCTGGAGTGGGATGGGGAGGGGAACCTCTCCTGCGTCCTCGCTTTCGGAGCCAGCAAAGAAGACATCTTTATTCACTACGATGATCTTTTGGGCGTGTTCTCGCCGGAAGCAGGAGTGCAGTTTGTGAGAAGCGATGCAGGCAAAGAACTCGCGGCATCACGTGGAACCCGCGAAGCGCAGGAGCCGGGACCCGGGACCGGGCAGGAAGAAAGCAAACAGGTTGTTTCGATCAGTAATTTTAAAAAAAGGAAGAAGTATGAACAGGGCAACTCAAAACACAACACTCGTAACTCAAAACCGCTAGGCAGTTACTGTTTTGACATGGTCTCGGTTTTGTGTTAAATTAATCCCACTTGACGACTCGTATGATCTATGGAGATTAAATACTCTGAAACAGCGGTCAAACAACTTAAACAAATCGCCAAAGGCGACAAGAAAAGCGCTGCCAGAATACTGAAGGGAATAGAGGCATATGCGCACGATCCAAAAGGTTCTTTCGATATAAAATTGCTCAAAGGAAAATATGCAGTGTTTAAGCGGCTTCGCATCGGAAATTACCGGGTTATTTTCGATGACGAAGACAGTGTAATGCTCGTTTACGAAGTAAAGCACAGGCAGGAGGCATATCATGATTAAGACGCAGATCGTGAAAGAAAACGACAAACCGGTGGCGGTTATCCTTGATTATAAGGAATATCTGCGGCTCAAGGAAATCGAGCAGGATCGGAAGGACTATTATTCCGCAATGCAGGTAAAAGCGAAGAACAAAAAATGGACAAGCCACAAGGATTTAAAGAAAGCCATCGGATTATAGAATTTATTTTATGATAGTGTTGCTCTTGAAACACCAGCGAAGCCGGCTTGAAGTGAAGAAATTCATCTTTAGCCGGCTTTTTGGTTTCTCTTCCGCCTATTGACACTGTTTGCTGGTTGGAAGCCGACTTGTTAATAAATGAGATTTGACCGTTCGCAGTGGACTCCGGAATATCCTGAACTGACATTTCTTGCCGCAGTCCTGATCGCCGCATGGTTCCTGCTCGTTCGCTGATTTTCGGGAAATAATAATTTATTTTCGAATATCGGTAAAAGTACGGATAGACAAATTCTCCTCGTATC
>DAIDTZ010000073.1 GCA_027456925.1 Nitrospirota bacterium | reverse complement strand
TCGCTCATGAAGTACCAGGGGGATGCGGCGCGGGAAAACGGCATTGTTGCCCTGTTCATGAACAGCTCCCTTGACCAGAAGGAGATCGCGGAAATCTTTCGCAAGCTCCGGGACCATCAGGTCAAGCTCCTCTACATCGCGCCGGAACGGTTCGCCATGCCGCAGTTCCTCGACACGCTCAAAAACATTCCCCTGTCGCTCTTTGCCATTGACGAGGCGCACTGCATTTCCGAGTGGGGCCATGATTTCCGGCCCGATTACCTCGGCCTTTCCGTCATTCCCTCGCTTTTTCCCCGGGTCCCCATCGCCGCATTCACCGCCACGGCCACGCACAAGGTACAGCAGGACATCATCAGGAAGATCGGCCTCAGGACGCCCTATTCCGTGCGCGCCTCGTTCAACCGGCCGAACCTCTTCTACCAGGTCCTGCCGAAGTCAAAGATCGAGCAGCAGCTTTTGGAATTCTTGAAAGACCATGAAGGCGAATCCGGGATCATCTACCGGACGACCCGCGATGCGGTCACCGCAACGGCGCGGTTCCTCGCGTCCAGCGGTTTTAAGGCGCTCCCCTATCATGCGGGCTTGTCCGCGGAAGAACGGGAGAAAAACCAGGAGGCCTTTAACAAAGACGAGGCGCCGGTGATCGTGGCAACCATCGCCTTCGGCATGGGCATCGACAAGTCGAACGTCCGGTTCGTGGTCCACGCCGATCTCCCCAGGCACATCGAGGCCTATTACCAGGAGACCGGCCGCGCGGGCCGCGACGGGGAGCCGGCCAATTGCCTGCTCTATTTTTCCCGGGGGGACATCCCGAAGATCCGGTATTTCATCGATAAGATGGAGGACGAGTCTGAACGCGCCATCGCCATGGAGAAGCTGAACCAGACCGTCCGGTTCGCGTCCCATAACGTCTGCAGGAGAAAACAGCTTTTGTCCTTTTTCGGCGAAATCTATCCGGACGATAATTGCGCCTCCTGCGACATCTGCATCGGCTCGGCAAAACAGGCGGACATATCCACGGATGCCCGCATCGTTATGTCGGCCGTGGTCACGACCAGTGAACGCTTCGGCATCGTCCATATTATCGACATCGTGATCGGCGCGGACACCAAGCGAATCAAAGAACTGGGGCACCGCGAGCTCAAGACCTTCGGCGCAGGAAGAGACAAAGACAAAAACCACTGGCGTTTCATCGTGAACGAGCTTTTGGCCCAGGAGCTGATCAAACAGGACGGGGACCGCTACCCGGTCCTGAAGCTCACGCCCAAAGGCGCGGCCGTACTCACGGGCAGGGGAGAGGTCTTCGGGCTCAAGCGGGAGGAAATAAAGGCGAAGGAAAGGCGACGGAAAGCCGGTGACGAAGGCTCGTTCGACGAAACGCTCTTTGAGCGGCTTCGCATGGTCAGGAAAAAAATCGCTGAAGCAAGCCGCGTGCCGCCTTATGTCGTCTTTTCCGACAAGACCCTCCATGAGATGTGCAGGCATTTTCCGAAGACCGATTCCGAGATGAGACGAATCAGCGGCGTGGGAGACGTCAAACTTGAGCGGTACGGAGAAGCGTTTCTTAGCGAGATCAGGTCCTATACGTTGTCTAGTCGAGCGAAGTCTTAATCCTGAAAACGGCTTGATGTAACCACGGATGAACACGGTTTAAAACCAAAAAAATTTACGTTGCTGTTATAACCTCGCCTTTTACCGTGTGCGTCGAAGGCGCCCGTGGTTACAACGCTTTTTCGGTAGAAAGAATATATGACCTCCATCCTGCAATGCCCGGTCTGCCGAACTCCACTGTTACTCTCTGCGGACGGCTATCAATGCTCCAGGAATCACACCTTTGATGCCGCCCGCCAGGGGTACGTCAATTTCCTGCTTGCTCACAAGAAACATTCCAAAGAGCCGGGGGACAGCCCGGACATGATCAGGAGCCGCAGACGGTTTCTGGACCTGGGACTGTACAACAGGGTTTCCGACGGAGTGAACGAGGCCGTTGCCGTCGCCCTTGGAAGGCCTGAAAAGGAAAGCGCTTTTACCATCCTTGATGCCGGCTGCGGGGAAGGATTTTATCTCAAGCGCCTCAAGGAGTCTCTCGCAAGCCGGCGCCCTGTTGATTATTACGGCGTCGATATTTCGAAATTTGCGGTCCGCCAGGCCACGCAGCGCGACAAGACGATGAGCTGGTTCGTCGCAAGTATCAATGACCTGCCCTTTGCGGCCTCTTCCTTTGATATCGTTCTGAACATTTTTTCGCCGGCAAACGTTGCCGAATTCTCGCGGATCCTCAAGGAAACGGGGTCCCTGGTGATTGTAAGCCCCGGCCCCCGGCACCTGCACGGTTTGCGGG
>DAIDTZ010000072.1 GCA_027456925.1 Nitrospirota bacterium | reverse complement strand
AGGTGCTCTTCAACCGCATCTGTATCCATCGTTTTTTTTAACGGTACTACGTTTGCAGCTCTTTTCATTTTTATCACCAACCCTTCTTCAGGAACTTGGATCTTAATTAAATTATAGCACGGGGAATTTTCGCAGCGGAAGGCAAGCAAGGGGCAGACTTTAGTGAGAAAGAGATATGTATCAGCCATGCGCGGGTTGAGTCATGCTTTCGTATTCAGAGGTCCTTCAAAAATATTCCCTTGGATTACATTCCATTGTATCCGCAATCGAAGAAGTGTTAATACATTCGGAAGGAAGTGTTGACTGTTAACGAATTTCCGAGACACAACACTAGCTTGTCAGGAAACACAGGTCCTCTGCACTGCTTCTGATGTTAAATTCGTTTAGTTGCATCGCCCCCTCCCACTTCTATTCTGTTCCTTCCTTTCATCTTTGCCTCAAATAAGGTAGTATCAGCCGCATGGATCAGCTTGCTTACAGTGTCAACGTCGGCCCTAGACACGTCAGCGATCCCAATGCTTACGGTCACATTATTGTTGACGCTCTTAAAGACGTGATCAGACACGGACTTCAAGATTCTCTGTGCGGACAGCTCGGCGTTAGCATTTGTGGTCATCGGGGTGAGCACGATGAACTCATCACCTCCCCATCGGCATGCGGTATCGACATCCCTGACGCTCCGTTTAATGATTTCCGCCACATCCTTGATGACCACGTCTCCGACTGTATGACCATAGGTGTCGTTTACGGCCTTGAAATGGTCGATGTCGATCATTATGCAGCTTAGCGGCGACTTGTACCTCATCGCTTTGTTAAATTCCAGACGCAAGATGTCATCAAACCGCCTTCTGTTGAAAAGCCCTGTCAGCGGATCTGTATTAGATAGGGTCTCAACTTTGGTCAGCATTTCCTCCAACTCGTCATTTTTTTGCCTTAACTGATCTTGAAGAAGTTTCATCCTTAATGCGGCGCGCACCCTGGCATTCAACTCTACTTCTTCATATGGTTTAGAGATGTAGTCATCAGCACCGGAATCTAATCCCTGGACGATATCGGCGGTGGTATCCTTGGCTGAGATCACAATGATCGGGATGACTTTGGTATTCTGATTATGCTTGAGCCATGTACACAACACATTTCCGTCCATATCTGGCAAAATACGATCGAGCAGGATGACATCAAAAGACTGAGTTATAACCGAACCCATTGCGGACATCCCGTCGATTACCCAAGTCACCGCATATCCAAGTTCCTCCAGAAATTTTTTCGTCAATTTCCCTTGGCTATTGTTGTCCTCCACGAAGAGTATATTCCCTTTTGCCATTAACACCCTCCTTTTATCAGTTGAACATGCCACATCATAGCGTTATTTATGAATGAATATATGCCCGAATCACCTTGGCGCTCATTTAAATGCCCCCTTCACGGGCATAGCCTGACAAACGTGCGGTTGCTGAAACCCAAGCAAAAGGTCCGGTCCATGGTTGTAAAAGGGTTATCCGTCGTTTAGATCAATCGGTAGAGGACAAGTGCGAGGCCCACGATTTATTTCTACATCGCTGTCTCGACCCTATTCCTCCCCTTCTCCTTAGCTTCGTACAATGCTTTATCCGCCGCCTGGACCATTTTATCGGCGGAGTCTATACCGGTGCAGGACGTATCTGCCACTCCGATGCTGATGGTCGTTTTTTTATCACCCATGCCGTAAAAGGCGTGCCCGGACACCGACGTCAGGATTCTCAGCGCGGGCTGCACCGCATTCTCTTTCGTGGTCATCGGAGACAACACGCCGAACTCCTCGCCTCCACAGCGCCAGGTGGTGTCGATATCCCTGATGCCCCGTTGAATAATCAGCGCCACTTCCTTGATGACCGTGTCTCCGACCGCATGGCCGTACGTATCGTTTACAGCCTTGAAATGGTCGATGTCGATCATCATGCAGCTGAGCGGTGCCTTATACCTGCTCGCTTTGTTATATTCCGATTCCAACACCTCGGTAAAGCGCCTTCTGTTGAAAAGCCCCGTCAGCGGGTCTGTTGCAGAGAGGGCCTCAACCTTGGCGAGCAGCTCCTTCAATTCGCGGTTCGCTTTGCTCAACTCATCCCGAAGGGCCTTCGTTCTCAGCGCGGCGTATACCCGGGCATTAAGTTCCGCCTCATCGTAAGGCTTCGGAAGATAGTCGTCGGCCCCGGCCTCCAACCCCTCGACCTTCTCCGTGGTAGCGCCCATGGCGGTAAGCATGATGATCTGTATGCCTTTCGTGTCTTCATTTTGCTTGAGCCACCTGCAGACCGTATTCCCGTCCATGTCCGGCAAAACACGATCGAGCAGCATGACGTCGAAGGGACGGGTCTTCGCCAGCCGGAACACGGACATTCCGTCCATGACCCACGTCACCGCATACCCGCTTTTCTCCAGAAAGTCTTTCGTCTTCGCCCCTTGCGTTTTGCTGTCTTCGACGAAGAGGATGTTCGCTTTAACCATGGATCGCGCCTTTTGCTAAAATCATTATCGGGGATGATGTCCTGTCTCAGGATCGAACGAAGCGCGACGGCGCTATTGATGTTCTTTGAAAATATCATCAAACAACGGGGCGATCTCAACAAATGCATCGAGGACCGAGGGATCGAAGTGCTCCGGCTTCGTTCTCCCGTCACCCTCGGTTATGATTTTAAAGACCCGGCTGTGATCAAAAGCCGGTTTATAGGGCCTTTGACTGCGCAGAGCGTCGTACTGGTCAACGAGCATGACAATCCTTCCCTCTACGGGAATCTCCCCGCCTTTCAGGCCCCTTGGATAGCCCCCGCCGTCCCACCGTTCATGATGGTTCAAAGCAATGGAGGCGGCCATCTGAATCCTGGGATAGGTCGAGCCCGAGAGTATTTTTCCCCCGATCGACGTATGCGTCTCCATAATCTTAAATTCGTCCTTCGTAAGCGCTCCCGGTTTAAGAAGGATGCTGTCCGGAATGCCGATCTTTCCTATATCATGCAAAAGACTGGAAAATGTTATCATTTCGACAAAGTCGGTCGGCAGTTCCATCGCTTCCGCGATCTTGTTCGAATAAAATCCTATCCTCGATATGTGGTCGCCTGTATCCGTATCTCTGAACTCCGCGGCTGTTGTCAATTTTTTAATCATCTCGTCGCTCATGTTTCGAAGATCCTGCGTCCTTTCACGGACCTCCTGCTCCAGTATCTTATTATGCCTGACCATAAAGTCTTCGAACACCTTGATCTTGAGAAGGTTTTTGACACGGATGGTCAGTTCGGCCTGATCGATGGGCTTGGAAAGGAAATCGTTTGCGCCGGCGTCAAGTCCTCTTAATTTCGACTCCCTGTCATTCAACGCCGTCACCATGATTATCGGTGTATTCGCTGTCACCGGGTCCGCTTTTATGAGCCTGCACACCTCGTAGCCGTCCATTACCGGCATCATAATATCAAGGATTACCAAGTCCGGGCTATATGACTTGCTCT
>DAIDTZ010000071.1 GCA_027456925.1 Nitrospirota bacterium | reverse complement strand
GCGCCCACGGAAGCGGGCGGCGGGCTCGCGCTGAAAATGAGAGGCCGTGAATGGTGCTTCATGTAATGGATCACGTCCTCGCCGGCGGCGACGAACCCGCCGATCGAGACAAGAGACTTGCTGTAGGTGCCCATGATGACGTCCACGTCCTTTTCCAGGCCGAAATGCTCGGCAGTGCCGCGCCCGGTTTTGCCCAGCACGCCGATGCCGTGGGCGTCATCCACCATGAGCCGGGCGCCGTGTTTTTTACAGACTCTCACGATGTCCGGCAGCGGCGCGATGTCGCCTTCCATGCTGTACACGCCGTCCACCACCACGAGCTTGCCCCGGTCTCCGCACTCTTGCAGGACGAAGTCGAGGCTGTTCATGTCGTTATGCTTGAACTTTCTGACTTCCGCGAATGACAACCTGCAGGCATCGATGATGCTGGCGTGGTCAAGCTTGTCGATCACCACGACGTCGTCCTTGCCCGCAAGGGAAGAGATGATGCCGAGGTTCGTCTGGTAACCGGTGGAAAAGGTGAGGGCGTCCTCCTTGCGGAAGAACTTCGCCAGCTTTTTTTCGAGCTTCACGTGGATGTCGAGCGTGCCGTTCAGAAAGCGCGACCCCGCGCATCCGCTTCCGTACTTCTTTACGGCCTCGATAGCCGCTTTCTTCACCTTCGGATGGCTGGTGAGCCCGAGATAGTTGTTCGACCCGAGCATGATCATCTTCCTGCCGGAGACCGTCACCTCGGGGTCCTGGGCCGATTCCACGACGCTGAAATAAGGATAGAATCCCGCGGCCATCACCTCTTTTGCCGTCGTGAACGTTCTGCATTTTTCGAAGAGGTCCCCCGCTTTTCCGCTCTCTGCCTGCGGAAGGGCATCCGCCTTTTTTTTATAACCAGTTGTTATCACGATACCACCTCCATGTGATGTCCAAACCTTGCGGTAAGGGATACGCCGCTTTGAATCCGAGTTCCTTTTCCATGTTGGAGAGATCGCAGATCCAGTACGTTTGTGAAGCTTCCCGCACCTTCTGCCTGTTCGTAAGCGCGGGCCTGGACGTGAACAGGCTTGTTGCCTCGGATGCCAGGCCGATCAGGTATGCAGCGCTGTACGGGATCTTGATGGCGCGTGCTTTCACCTTCCCCGCGGACAGCAAGGCCCGTCTGAATTCCGACCATGAATAGGGCCGGTCCTCGGCCACAAAATAGATGCTTCCGCTTGCTGTCTGCCGTTCTATGGCAAGGGACATCGCATTCACGACGTCCCCCACGTAGCAGAAATTGAGAAACCGCTCCCTGCCCAGGATCTCCAGCGTTATGCCCCGGGCTGCCCAGCGGAAGAGCTCGTACATATCATGGTCCCGGGGGCCGTACACTGCAGACGGCCGGAGGATGACGACGGGGAATTTGTCTTTGTATGCGAGCGCTTCTTTTTCGGCAAGGAGTTTGCTCCTGCCGTAATCAGAAACCGGGTGAGGAGGATCGCCGTCTTTGACCGGATTCCCGTCCGCGCTCGGTCCTGCCGCCGCCTGGCTCGAGATCAGGATAAATTTCTCCATGCCCGGATTATGGCGGCCGCATGCTTCCAGGATATTCCTGGTGCCGATGTGGTTTACTTCATAGTAGTCTCTCGCGCGTCTGGCCCTGGTCAGTCCCGCGGCGTGGATGACAACAGAAGCCTGCTTAACAGCATCAGGCAGGGTCTCCGGCAGCATACAGTCGCCGGCTTTCACATCAATATCCAGTCCCGAAAGCCAGCGGAGATTCGCAGGGTCCCGTGCGAGGCACGAGACGGAATACCCTTTCTTGAGCAGCAGTTCCGTCAGATGGCTTCCGATGAAACCGGTGCCGCCGGTAACGAGTACCTTTTTCACGCGAGCGCCCCCCCCAACTCAGTTCTCCAGCGGACAGGATAAAACGCGAGGATATGCGGCAGTTATTCTTCGTATCGGGAAAAGCCGGCGAATGACGGGGCGAAGACGAACCTCAAGGCCGTAGAAATGTTGATCCGGGCTTTCTCCCTGTAAAGATTTTAACATAATTCGCTTGCCAATTTGAACAAAAAAGCACCATAAAACAATATGCGCCAGATTTTTTTCTACGAAGGGCTTCTTCATCATCGGCGATACTCTGCTGCTGGATTTTAGTGCCGAAGAATACGGAGAGGTGGCAAGGAAGCGAAGAAAAAATTTACCCTGGATTTTGAACACGCGGGGTTGATCCCAAATTTTTTGCCACAGCAGATACTTTAGGCTACCCTCTCTGGAGCTCTTGAGGGCTTGCACACCGCATCTTGCGCCAGGCGAATCAAAACGTGTTACCCCTGCCTCAAAACCCAAGGTAATTTAATGAATCAGCAACTGTTTTCTTCCATCGTTCTCAATATGGTTTAGTATAGCCGATGAAAGCCATAACCGCAAGGAGGGAAACGCATCTTTGAGGTTTGCAATTTATTGTCCTTTCTTGAAGCCCTTTTTGCAGTTCCCTTATTATTGATGATCTCGTAAAAAGTCCCCGGTGCTGTCATTGCGAGGAGCGGAGCGACGCGGCAATCTCGATTTATCAGGCAGATACGAACTACGAGATTGCTTCGCTACGCTCGCAAAGACGGCTTTTCTGACTTTTTACGAGTGCGTCATTTTTATTTACCCGAATGTACGACGATGACCGGGATCGGCGCGTTCAAGATTGCTTCCCGCGCCGTGCTCCCGAAAAAAGCATTGAGCAATGCATTTCTTCCGTGAGTTCCCATGACCACGAATGAATAGCCGCTTTCACTCTCCTGGTACGTCGCACACCGGGAAATAATCGTCTTCTCTTCGATCCTGTATTCACAGGGAACGCCGTGTTTCTGGAAGAAGCCGGCCTTCCGTTTCATGGCTTCGACGGCATCCGCCCGGGCCTCGTCGATAATAGCGTCGAGATCGTACGGCGCCATTCCGGAGTATGCAGAGTTCACGATAATGGCATTGATGTTGTCCCATAAACAATGATACAGGGTGACTCTCGCCCTGATGCGTTTTGCAAGAGAAAGCGCATATTCCTCGGCTGCCCGGCTGTTTTTCCCGAGATCAGTCGGTACGAGTATTTTCAGCTGTTTCTGGCCGGAGAGCTCCCGGTCCAGTTCCTGAGCCAGCGGCCCGATCACCATCACCGGCCGCCTGGAGTGGCGGATCACTTCTTCCGCGACGCTGCCGATGAGCAGGCGTTTCAGCCCTTTCCGGCCCTGGGTCCCCATGACGACAAGCTCAGGGGCCGACCGGGAACGCAGTGCCTTCAGGATCTGTTCAGCCGGAGAACCGCTTTTTAAGGAACAGGAAACAGGGAGGGTAAATTGCCTGCTTATCTCCTCGAGCCTTTCCTGATGTTGAGAATGCCACTTCAGGAAACGAAATGAACCGAGCTTTCCCGCCGGATAGGTCGTTAAATCTTCCACAAACAGGAGCTCAATGCCGGATTTGAGCCTTTGCGCCAGGGAAGAGG
>DAIDTZ010000070.1 GCA_027456925.1 Nitrospirota bacterium | reverse complement strand
CTTCACCTTCGGCCAGGAGATACAGGATGTGGGAAAGGAGCAGGAAGGCCTGTGCATTGCGTTCCCCGAGCGGCGACAGCTCCCGTACCAGCTCCAGCATCACGGCGCCCGATGCGGCCCGGCCCAGATCGCTGCCAATGGAAGCGTGCTGCTCAATGATGTCCACGGACTCAATCCGGGCGAGTTCCTGGTGCTCCCGCTCATAGAGATGGGCCCGGACGAGGGTGAAGCTCTCAAGGCCTGCGCCGAACCGTTTAAAGGACTTGCGGGCGTTCTTGGCAACGCCTTTGAGCATGCCCCGGTCGAGGGAAAAGAACGTGACCAGCTTGTCCGCCTCGCCCAGGTTCATGCTGCTGATGATGATGGCTTCGGTTTTGGATTTCATGGAATAGGATTTAAAAAAGCTCCTGCTGGAGGGACGGTATGCAAACAGTAAATACGGAGCCTTTGCCCCGCGCTGTCTCGACTTTGATCGTTGCTTCGCATGCCTGTGCCAGTTCCTGAACAATAGTAAGGCCCAGGCCGATTCCATTTCCCGACCCTCTATAGAACCGCTCGAAAATATGAGGCAGAGCTTTCCGGCTGATCCCGGAGCCCGTGTCCCTGACCGAAATTACGACGTGGTCGTCTTGGGCAGCGGCACTCACGGTCACCGTTCCCTCTTTCTTTACCGCTTTTGCGGCATTCTCTACGAGGTTTGACATAATCCCCGTCAGGCACGCGGGATCAATTGACAGCCTGAGATTGCTCCCGCATTCCAGGTTGAAAACAATATTCTTATCCTGAACCGACGAGCGGGTGTTTTCGATGACGTTGCTCAAGCAGGGAGCAAGTTCGATTGGTTGCTTTTGCAGCGCGCGACCGAGCGCCTGGGCCCGGGCAAGTTCATCCAATCCTTTGACGATCGTTGTGAGCCTGTCCGCATCCCCGGCGCGGGGCTGCATGTCCTCATCACCTGCGTCCAGCGCATCGTCCAACAGGGCTTCCGCCTCTTCCTCTTTGGCAGCGGCTGTGCTCAATGCAAATTTCTCTGCAGACGTCGATTTTTTCCTGGTTTCAAGGCCGCCTGTTGCCGGGAGATCGGAGACTTCATCCCTTTTTTCGATCGGCGCAGGTTCGTTCACGTCAGCGCCACTGTCCGCTGCGGTTGCCCGGACCGGTTGGTTGACCAGCCTCTCGCTTTTCCGCGAAAGGAAAACGCCCAGCGCAAATGCGGGCACTGTTGTCAGGAACGACCAGACAAGGACAAGG
The DNA here is from genome assembly GCA_027456925.1 of Nitrospirota bacterium. GTDB lineage: Bacteria > Nitrospirota > UBA9217 > UBA9217 > UBA9217 > JAJYKN01. Next base: position 3,106 of record DAIDTZ010000070.1, on the reverse strand, counting down.
TTGCCGAAACGACTGATGAAAAGATCCCGGTCCAGGCGCCCTGCTCCAAAAGCATGCTGGAAATCGCTGATGAGCGCCTGTTTGAGGGAAAGTCCGGAGAACAGTGCAACAAGAACAACGCTCGCGAGGACAAGAAATATCCTCCATGGACTTCTGAACATAAAAACCTCCCAGAAATTCTACTGCAGTGTCAATCCGCGACGTGCATTATCGATTAAATTCAGCAAAGTTTCAATGAAAAACGTGCAGGTCCCGGCCTCAGAAAGAGCACCCTGCCCTAAAATCGGAAACGTTCTTCATGATACCAGGGGAACCTCAGAAAGGGGTGCAAGTGCGATTCGCGGCAATTGTCGGGTATGGGCGGCAGTTCAGGTCAATGCTTGAAGAAAAGAGGTATCAGTCCGGCTTGCCCGGCTCAGGATTTGCCACTGAACCGTTATTTCGTATCGTCAGTGCTCAGCAGTTTCTTTCTCCGGTGGTTCCATACATAGACCGTAACGATCGCCGCGCTCAGTAGGATCGCCCCGGCAAGGGCCTGATGGGAATACCGCATGATCAAGTCCTGGTTCGCGCCGATAAAATACCCGATGAAGGAGAGCACCGCGACCCATAACCCCGCGCCGAGCAGCGTGTAAAGCGAAAATTTGATGTGGTTCATTCCCGCCAGTCCCGCCGGGAGCGAGATGAGGTGCCGAACGACGGGCAGAAGCCTGGCGATGAAGGTCGATACCTCGCCGTGGTCCTTGAAAAACCGTTCGACCTGCGCGAACTTCTCTTCCGTGATCCAGACGTACTTCCCATACTTCAGGACGAGTGGCCGGCCGAGATAATGGGCCGCAAAATAATTGAGGTAAGCTCCAACGAGACTTCCGGCGGTGCCGCAGAGGATCACCAGCGCCATGTTCATCTGCCCCTGCTGGGCCAGATACCCCGCTGGCGGCATGACGAGTTCGCTCGGTATCGGGATGACCGAGCTTTCCATGGCCATGAGCAGGAATATCCCGGGATATCCCAGAACGCCGATCGTTTGCACCAGCCAGGCTACCAGTTCATGCACCATTATTCTTCCCCCGTCAGGATGCCGATGTTCTTCAGCATATGCTCATCCTCGCGCCAGCCCTTCTTGACCTTGACGTAGAGCTTCAAAAAGATCTTGGCGCCGAGCAGCTTTTCCGCGTCCAACCGCGCCAGGGTGCCGATCTTTTTCAGCATGCTCCCGCCTTTGCCGATCAGGATCCCCTTCTGCGAGTCCCGTTCTACGATGATTGCCGCGTGGATCCGTGTAATGTCCGGTTCCTCTTTCATTTCCTCGATGATGACGGCCGTGGCGTAGGGAATCTCTTCCTTGGTGAGCTCAAAGATTTTTTCGCGGATGATCTCGGAAACGATGAACCGCTCGGGCTGGTCCGTGAGCTGGTCGTCGGGGAAATATTGCGGCCCTTGCGGGAGGCGCTTCAGGATCGTATCAAGGAGACCGCCGAGGTCGTTCTTGAGCGCGGATACGGGTATGATCTCCGTGAAGTTATAGAGCTTGCTGTACTCCTGCATCAAGGGCAGGAGCCCGTCCTTTTTGATGAGATCGACCTTGTTGATAAGAAGAAAAACAGGCGTCTTCACTTTCGCGAGCGTCTCGATAATGAACCGGTCCCCTGCCCCCGGCAGCTCCGTGGCCTCGACGAGCATCAGGATCACATCGACTTCGTTGTACGTCCGGAGCGCCGTCTGCACCATGAACTCGTTCATCCGGTGCATGGGCTTATGGATGCCCGGCGTATCCAGGAACACCATCTGCGCGCCGGGATGGTTTACGATGCCGAGGATCTTGTTGCGGGTGGTCTGGGGTTTGTCCGATATAATGGCGATCTTCTCGCCCAGAAGAGCGTTCAACAGCGTGGATTTACCCACGTTCGGCCTGCCGATGATGGAAATAAAGCCCGATTTGAATTTCTTGTCTGCGATCATGAGTGGTACAATACCCGAAATCGGAAATCCACGCAATAGAAAAGCCGGAGCACCGGGGAGCAGCCGCGGCATGGCACGCACGTCACACTGTTGCGCCCCGTTCTTCACTTTCCATTTGACAACCAAGTAGTATTATCGGTATTATCACGCTAACCATGACTTCCCATTCAGTTCCTGCCAATAGTCTCCGCGATAAGATCAGCAAGCTCAAAAAAGAGCTGAACGCCATCATCCTGGCGCATAATTACCAGCGCCCCGAGGTGCAGGACATCGCCGACATCACCGGCGATTCCCTGGAGCTCTCGCGTGCGGCCGCAAAAACCGACTATGACGTGATCGTGTTCTGCGGCGTGCACTTCATGGCCGAGAGCGCTTCAATCCTTTCGCCGGGCAAGACGGTGCTCCTCCCGGAGATCGGCGCCGGCTGCCCCATGGCCGATATGGTCACGGTCAAGGGACCGCGCAAGACGCGGAGAGATCTTTATTCGGACGTCATGGGCATTACCTTCGAGTTTGCCGATGACTTTACGCTTCTGGACATGAAGAAGAAATACCCCGGAGTGCCGGTTGTGGCCTACGTGAACACGTCGGCCGCGGTCAAGGCCGAGAGCGACATCTGCTGCACATCGTCCAATGTAGTCAACGTGGTGGAATCGCTCAAGGAAGACACGGTCATCTGCATTCCCGACCGCAACCTTTCCTCCTATGCGGCGAAGCGGACGAAAAAGAAAATCATCTCCTGGGACGGGTTCTGTAATGTGCACCACGCACACCTTGCCGTGGAAGACGTAAAACGGGCCAAGGCGGAACACCCCGACGCGGTCCTCGTCGTGCACCCCGAATGCCCGCCGGAGGTGCAGGACATGGCTGACGAGATCGCCAGCACCTCGGGAATGCTCCGTTTCTGCAAGGAATCGAACCATGCAGAATTCATTATCGGCACCGAGGAGGGCATCCTCCATCGGCTCAAAAAAGAAAGTCCCAACAAGCGGTTCTTTGTTCTGAACAAGGAAATGGTCTGCCCGAACATGAAGCGGACAAAGCTCGAAAGCGTGCTCCATGCGCTGGAAAAACGGGAACACGTGATCAAAGTCCCCGAGGACATCCGTATCCCGGCCAAGCGTGCGCTGGATCGAATGCTGGC
>DAIDTZ010000069.1 GCA_027456925.1 Nitrospirota bacterium | reverse complement strand
CTGCAGAATGGTCAGGAGAGTCTTGTTTCCGACGCGGCAGGGAACGCACTTGCCGCACGACTCATCCTCGGTAAATTCGAGGAAGAACTTGGCCATGGCCGGCATGCAGGTAGTCTCATCCATCACCACCATGCCGCCCGAGCCCATGATCGCACCGGTCTTGTTGATATTCTCGTAGTCGACCGGCGTGTCAATGAGCGAAGCCGGGATGCAGCCTCCGGAAGGACCGCCCATCTGTACCGCCTTGAACTTCCGGTTGTTCTTGACCCCGCCGCCGATGTCATAGATGATGGTCTTGAGCGGGATGCCCATGGGCACCTCGACCAGGCCGATGTTGTTGAGCGCGCCTGAGAGCGCGAAGACTTTCGTACCCTTGCTCTTTTCCGTCCCGAGGCTCGCGAACCAGTCAGCGCCATGCAGAATAACCGGCGGGACGTTCGCGAAGGTTTCGACGTTGTTCAAGACCGAGGGACGCATCCACAACCCCTTGACTGCCGGGAACGGCGGCTTGGCCCGCGGCATGCCGCGCTTGCCTTCGATGGAGGCCATAAGCGCCGTTTCCTCGCCGCACACGAAAGCCCCCGCGCCTTGATATATCTCGATATCGAGATCGAAACCCGTGCCGAGGATGTCCTTGCCCAAAAGGCCCCGGTCCTTGGCTTGTTCAATCGCGAGCTGCAGGCGGTGCACCGCGAGCGGGTACTCCGCCCGGACGTAAATGTATCCGTAATGAGCATTAATCGCCTTGGCGGCTATGATCATGCCCTCGAGCACGGAGTGGGGGTCAGCCTCCATAACGCTGCGGTCCATGAACGCGCCCGGGTCGCCCTCGTCGCCGTTGCACAGGATGTATTTGATGTCGCCCGGAACGCGGGCACAGAGTTCCCACTTGAGACCGGTAAGAAAGCCTGCGCCGCCGCGGCCGCGCAGTCCGGATTTTTTCATCTCGCTCACGATCTGTTCGGGCGTCATCTCGGTGAGCGCCTTGGCAGCGGCCATGTAGCCGTCGCGGGCAATGTACTCTTCGATTTTCTCGGCGTCGATGAGGCTCCGGTTCCTGAGCGCCCTGAGCACCTGGTGCTTGAAGAACGGGATCTCGTTCATCACCGGGATGGTATTCTTCTCCGTCGGCGGCGTATACAAGAACTTCTGGACCGGACGGCCTTTAATAAAGTGTTCTTCAACGAGATGGGGCACGTCTTCGGGCTTCACAAGCTGATAGAAGATGTCCTCGGGATAGACCACCATGACCGGGCCCTTTGCGCAGAACCCGTTGCACCCGGTCAGAACGATCTTGACCTCTTTCTGCAGGTTCCGCTTGATGAGCTCGGTCTCCAGAGCGTCCTTCACCTTCAGCGATCCGTTTGCCACGCAGCCTGTTCCTGCGCAGATCATTATGTTTGAGCGGTATGTCGTCTCCACGTTAACCTCTTTAAGACAGTTTAAACGGCTTTAACAATTCAAACCGTCGCATTGTCAATATGTCGTCTCGTGCCCCTGGACGAGTGCAAATTCCTTGACCGGTTTCCCGCCCATCACGTGTTCGGTGAAAATCTTGCGCATCTTTTCTTCGGTGAGGGCGATATATTTCACCGGCGGCTCGCCGGCAAGCTCGATGGTGGCCATGGGCTCCTGGCTGCAGAGGCCGGCGCAGCCCGATGTTGTGATTGCGATGTCTTTTTTATCGGACTTGGCCAGCTCTTCCATGACAGTATTCATGATCGTGCGTGCGCCTGCCGCAATACCGCAGGTGCCCATGTGCACCGTGATCTTGACGCGGAACCCTCCCTCGCGCAACGCCTGGTTCGCATGGTATTCCTCTTTGATCTTCTTCAAATCTGCTATCGTCAGTTTAGCCATGATCCCCGTCCTTTAATCCGAAATCCGCACACCCCGCGCTCGCGCCCGAGCATGCCCTGTTTCCGCACCGTAGCACTCATAACCACTGGGCACAGGCTCGTAAGCGCCGGGTGCAGGTTCCGAAACCGCATTGCGGAGCTATTCATATTTTTTAATGATGTCCATCACCTTGGTTGCCGCCACATCGCCGTAGGTGTCCTGCCCGATCACGACAACCGGCGCCAGACCGCAGGCGCCCAGGCACCGTACGGCTTCCAAGGAATACTTCTTGTCCCGCGTGATTTCTCCGACTTCGAGGTCCAGTTCATCCTTGATCTTCTCGAGGATTTCTTCGCTCCGCTTCACGTAGCAGGCCGTGCCGAGGCAGACGCGGATCACGTGCTTGCCGCGCGGCACGAGGGTAAAAAAGGAATAGAAGGTTGCCACGCCGAACACGACGCTCGGCGACATCTTCATCCCTTTCGCGACATAGCGCTGCACGATGTGCGGCAGATAGCCGCAGACATCCTGCGCCTGCTGGAGCACGGGAATGAGCGACCCGGGTTTGTCCTTGTATTTCTCGATGATCGCATCGATCTTCCGGTACATCTCGGGGCCGATGACCTCATTGTCTGTTGCAGTCTGTTGTGCAACCGCTTCGTTACTCATGGGTTACCTCTTCACGAATTTGAAATTTACATTTCAAATTTTATCTGTTCCTTCAGCATCTTTCGGATCGCAGCAAGAACCTCCGGGGTGTTGATCGGCACGTTCTCGAGATCGTTTTTTATTTCCCGCGTATCGAGCCGGAAGACCCTGTTGCCTTCCCGTTCTTCGTATATATATTCCCTGTCCGGGTGGCCGGCAATGAGCGTAAGGATCGTTTCTGCCATGCTCCCGATCGGCGGCCGGTCCACATGACCCCAATGGAAGGTGGCTGTCACGCGTGTTCCTTTTCCCGGGCCCGAATCCACCGTTACCTGTCCGCCGGTCAATTCTGCCGCCTGAAAGAGGAACGGGATTCCCAGACCCGTCTTTTTGTGCTTCGTGGTGAAGAACGGGTCCCGGACCCTGGCAAGCGTCGCGGCATCCATTCCCCGTCCATCGTCAATCACCTCAATGCGGAGAAGATCTTGTTCGAAATCCCTGGTGATGGTGATCTCTACCGTTTTAGCGTCGGCACGGATCGAGTTCTCGGCAATGTCGAGGATATGGAGAGAAATATCTTCCACTCCTCAACACTCCGCCTTCCTGTTATTGCTGTTGCTCAGTGCCTTTTTGATCTCAGCTATGCTTCCGTCTTCCGACGTGAACCAGGTAAAACGTTTGCCGATATCCTCGGGGCCGTGCGCATCAGAGCCGGTTATGATAGGGTACTTCCTGCAATCAGGGAACCGCTCCTTCAGCCCGGCTGCGCTCATGTGCGCCGATACTTCCACGGCATCCAAAACCAGCGTGGGAGGAATGAACCCGAGCTGTCCGATGATGCTGAAAGATTCCCGGTCCACATGGGCGGCAATCACGAGGCTTTCGCCTTTTGCCTGCCGGGCCCTGGCAGCGATTGCTTCCGCAGGGAGCGACGTGGCGCCGATCAAGAGCCGGTCGCAGAAACCGGTTACTCCGTCTTCATCATCTGCAATCACCTGCAGGCCGAAGGAATGTTCATCGTTGCTGCCTGCAAGGTGCCGGTAAATAAAATCCTGAAAATCCAGGAGGTCGTCGTCATCATCAAAGAACGTCAGAATATGCGCTTCTTCGGAAGAGGAGACTTCCATTCCGCCCAGCACCATCAACCCGTTTCGTCTGCCGGCCTTCTTCACAGCCAAAACGTTTTCTGCCGAGTTATGGTCGCACACCCCAATCAGATCAAGGCCTTTCCGGAGGGCCGCACTCACGACTTCCCGGGGCGACATGTCCAAACTGGAGCAGGGGGACAAACACGTGTGCACGTGCAGATCAGCCTTAATGCGCCTCAGCGCCACGGATACCTGCCTTATAGAGTCTGCCCACGAGTTCGTACGCCGAAAGATCAGACACCAGAATCGGAATGTGCTCTTCCTCGGCCTTGGCGATGGTGTCCTTTTCCGGCTGCCTGCCCTGCACCAGCACGATCCCTGAGAGTCCCTTGTGGGAAGCCACGGCCACGATATTCTGGTGGATATGGAGCGTGACCCAAAGCACCCCGTCCTCTGCATGGGCCAGCACATCGGACAGAAGGTCGCTCACGTACCCGCCGGTCACGTCCGTATCAAGGTTACCGGAACCGGCTTTCACTTCCAGACTGAACTCCTTTACAATGTCCTTCAGTTTCATTGGCCCCCGGTCAACTCGTGTAATAGAACTGCATCGTCAGGTGTGTCCCGTCGGGTACCGATGATTTCAAATCCATCTCGTCGGAGCACTTCTTAATGTTCACCAGCCCCATGCCTGCGCCGAATCCCAGTTCCCGGACCCAGTCGGGCGCTGTGGAGTATCCCGGCTGCATTGCGCGTTCGACATCGGGAATACCGGGGCCGCTGTCGATGGCTTCCACGGTGATCCCCCACTTCTCTACCTGTGCCCGGATCTCGCCGCCTTTCGTATAGGAAGCGAGGTTAATCTCGGCTTCATAGGTGGCAACCCCTATCTTTCTGAGGAGCGGCGGACAGACACCCAGTTTTTTGAGCGCGTTCTTGAGCTCGCTTGCGGCCTTGCCCGCATCCTTCAAGGTTTGGCCAACGACATTGTACTTAAAGGTAAAGCTGATCTCGTCGGCGGACACATCTTCAAAGAACTTCCTCATCTCCGGGCGATGACGCGCCAGAGCTGCATTCGTCTCGGCTTGTTCGTACTCGACTTCGAGCTTCTTTAACAGGCCTTCGACGATGCTTCCCTTGGTAATAATACCAACCAGCTCATTGTTCCGGTCCAATACCGGGTACCGTCTGAATCCTAATTTGGAAAACTTGGCAATGCAGTGAACCAGCAGTTCATCGATGTACAGGCACTCGACCTTCGTTTTCATCCGCTCCCGGATGGGGGCATTGATCGCGTTATCGTAAAGGGCATTGATCAAATCTTCGATGCTGACCATGCCCACGAGTTTCCCGTTCTCGACCACCGGCGTACCCGATATGCGGTTGTCCCGCAAGAGGACCCGGAGCTCCGACATGGTCTGTTCGGGCCCGACGGTGACCATCTTCGTAGCCATGACCTCCCCAACAGTGATCTCATAGACCATCTCCTGGGTCTTGGTCACCCGGTCCGGCGTTGCCTGCTCTTTGCCCGGCTGTGCCATCAGTCTATTGCCGCTCGGCTACCCCTCTGAGCCCCTTTTGGTAAAGAATGCCGCAAGCCTCAAACATGGTCAGTTTGGTTATGAACAGCGGGATGTCCTTTTGTTTCGCCAACGCCACGGTGTCCGGTTCCGGCACCTTCCCGCGCACCACGCAGACCGCCTTGATATCGGCAATGTCCGCCGTCCTTACCGCCTGGGGGTTCGTGAGCCCCGTAATCAGAATGCCGTTTGCGTGAGTACGGCCGAGCACATCGCTCATGAGGTCGGCGCTGAAGCACCGGTCCACTTCGATCTCGTCGATGAGTCCGTCACCCGCAAGCACCCGGGCTTGAAGCAGGTTGATAATCTCTCTCAGTTTCATCGTTTCAATCGGGAGTCTGCGTTTCTACCGGTCGCATTCGCCAAGCACGATGTCGATCGTGCCGATGCAGGCGACAACGTCAGCCATCATATGCCCCGTTGCCATCTTCGGGATGGCGCTCAAGTTCACGAATGATGGGGCGCGGATCTTGATGCGGTACGGTCTGCCGCTCCCGTCGCTTACAATATAGAAGCCGAGTTCGCCCTTCGCGCCTTCCGTGGCTATGTACACCTCACCCTTGGGCATAGGCACCCACTTGCTCATAAGCACGAATTGGTGCGCCAGTGCCTGCATGCTCTTCATAACCGTTATCTTTTCGGGAATGGCATATCGAGCGTCGTCGGTCGTAATCGGACCGGGCTGCATCATGTCGAGGCACTGTTTGATGATGCTGTTGCTCTGACGCATCTCGTTGATGCGCACGACATACCGGTCATAGACATCGCCGTTCTTGCCGAGCGGGACGTCGAATTCCACTTTATCGTAAGCGGCATAAGGCTCTACCTTGCGGAGATCGTAATTCACCCCTGACCCCCTGAGTGTGGCCCCCGTCAGTCCGTAGTTGACCGCGTCCTCGGCAGTCATCACGCCGATTCCCACCGTGCGCTTAAGCCAGATCCGGTTCTCGCGGATGAGCGTATCGTATTCTTCGAGCCGCTTGGGGAACAGTTCGGTGAACTCGCGGCATTTATCGATGAAATCGCGCGGAACATCATTCCGGACCCCGCCGATGCGCACGTAGCTCACCGTCTGCCTCGCACCGCTCAGCATTTCAAGGAGGTCGAGGATCAGTTCCCGCTCGCGGAGCGCGTAAAAGATGACCGTCATGGCGCCGATGTCCACTGCGCTGCTGCCGAGCCAGATGAGGTGTGCGCTGAGCCGGCTGAGTTCTGCAGTGAGCGTCCTGATGAACTGCGCACGGTCGGGGACCGTAATCCCGGCCAGTTTCTCGACGGCGACCACGTAGCCGAGGTTGTTGTTCATACAAGAGATGTATTCCAGCCGGTCGGTCATGGGGATGATCTGATGGTACGTCCGGCTTTCCATCCACTTCTCGATCCACCGGTGAAGGTAGCCGGGACGGGGATCCACGCCGACCACGGTCTCGCCCTGCAGGTCGAGCACCAGGCGCAGCACGCCGTGGGTACTCGGGTGCTGCGGTCCCATGTTCAGGGTAATTTCTTTTTGAACGATCTCTTTTTGTGCCGTTTCTGTCGAGGACATATGATTCACCTGAATTTCAAATGTCAAAATCCAACGTCAGGATCAAAAGACAAGCCGAATTGAGTTTGCACTCCGAACTTTGAACTTTGTACTCACAATCAATAGCCTTTCAGCGGATATTCTTTCCTGAGCGGGTGTCCTTCCCAATCCTCGGGCATCAGGATCCTGCGAAGGTCCGGGTGGCCGTCAAACTTGATCCCCATGAGGTCATAGGTCTCCCGTTCATGCCAGTTCGCAGTGTTCCAGATCGAGGAAACCGAGTCTATCCGCGGATCTTCTTCGGGAACCCTGACCTTCAAACGAATGCGGTGGCGGTGCACGGTCGAGATCATATTGTAGACGACTTCGAAGCGGGGCCCGGTGTCTCCGGGATATTGGGAATAATCGACAGCCGTGAGGTCGGCAAGGTGGTCCATCTTGAGGGAGGGCTCGTCGCGCAGAAACAGGCAGATGTCTTTGATCCTCTCCTTCTTAAGCATGACGCCGACCTGGCCGGCATGACTCGTTGTGCCAAGTACCTCGCCGGCAAATTTTTCTTCTATCATCTTGGCGATCTGTAAGGGGTCCATACAACCTCGTTCTTGGACGCACCAACTACACACTCGTGGTGCGCGGTTCTCGCTTTAGAAGTAGGAACAGTATTTTTGACTTGTTACTTCCGGATGTAGTGCTCTGTTCGGATCTTTTCCTGGAGCTTTATGATGCCGTTCATCAATGCTTCGGGCCTCGGAGGACAGCCCGGGATGTAGACATCAACGGGAACGATGTTGTCCACACCCTGTACAACGCTGTAGGTATTAAAGATACCCCCGGAGCCTGCGCAGCTGCCCATGGCAATGACGTACCGCGGTTCGGGCATTTGATCGTATACGCGGCGCACGACCGGGGCCATCTTTTTCGTAAGCGTGCCGGCGACTAACAGGAGGTCGGATTGTCTGGGTGAGGGTCGCGGCACGGTGCCGAAGCGGTCGAAGTCATGCTGAGGAGCGGTATAGTACTGGATCATTTCGATAGAACAACACGCGAGCCCGAAGGTCATCGGCCAGAGCGAACTGGACCGGCAGTAGTTCAGGAACCCATCGATGGTCGTCGTAATGTACCCTTCTTCGAATAAATTCTGAATTACTCCCATTCAAGGGCCCCCTTCTTCCACGCGTAGAAATACCCCACGACGAGGATGGCGATAAAAATCACCATCTCCATAAACCCGTACATGCCGATGCGGTTAAAGGCCACGGCCCAGGGATACATGAACACGGCTTCGATGTCGAAAATGAGGAACAGCATTGCAATGATGTAGTACCGGATGGAAAACTTCTGATGTGCGTCCATGAAGGGGGTGATGCCTGATTCGTAGGTCAGCAACTTCTCGGGATAGGGGTTCCGAGGCCGGAGAATCCAGCTGAAGACCAGCATGCCGATGCCGACAGCAGTGCCCAGCAGCAGAAAAACGACTACGGGCAGAAAGTGCTCCGGAAGGTAGGTACTTGGTGTCATACACTACTCCCAACGTATTAAATTTTAAATTAGCACAACTTCTAAAGCCGGTGCATATTATGATAACTGGCAACGTTTGTCAATAAAAAAAAATTATAATATTATAACCTTGCCATCCGGCCCTTGCCGAAACAAACTTTTCGTCGCACAACACCCCAGGCTGCGAATCGGCCGAGCACTCTTGTTTTCCCCCGTTCAATGCAGTACAATGGCGGCACGAGCGGAGAAATTCATGGACCCGTATTCAAAAAAAAAGCTGCTGTCGTTCTATAATATGCATTACCGGAAATTCGGCGAACGTCCCGAGGCGCTCCGGTGGACGCCGCAGGGCCAGCTCAAACGGTATCACACGTTTCTCGACATAGCGCCTGACCTGAACAACCAAAAAATTCTTGATTACGGCTGCGGAATGGCGGATTTTTATAAATTTTTGAAGCGGCGGGGCATCAAGGTCAATTACACCGGAGTGGATATCAATGAGAACTTCATTAACGTAGCGAAAAAAAATTATCCCGAATGCACGTTCCGTGTAATGAATGTAGACGAGGATTCGCTCGAAGGATTCTACGACTACATTTTCATCTGCGGCGTTTTCAACCTCCAGGTCCCGGGAGTCGACAACGACCTGAAGAACGCACTCGTCACGCTGTTTAAACACTGCAATAAAGGCATGGCCTTAAGCGCGCTGTCCACGCACACGCCAGTCAAAGACCATGAACTCCACTTCACCTCTCCCGAGGACATGGTCAAGTTCTCCATCGAGAACCTTTCTCCTTCCGTAGTCCTCAGGCACGACCGGCTTCCGAACGACTTCACGCTCTTTGTCTATACAACTTACAACGAGATAGCATTGTAGGACGCCGCATTCTGCAGGTACGCACTCCTTCCTCACGAAACTAAGAATTGGAGATCAGTTGTTTATCCAATATGAATAAGTAATTTTGGACCTTTTCCCCGCAGGCAACCACGGCAGGCTCGAAATCCTGAAGCTGCGGTAGTCCCGCATTTTTCGGAGCGAAGCACTGCTATAAAGGAGCGTAAAGTGAGAGAAATCTGCTCACTAATTTGATCCTGCCAATGGGTAAAAATCACATGAGACTTTTGCTTTTCAACGGTCCATTTCTATGCTATGATTGCACCTACACCGGAGCGGTAGTTAATATTTCTCCTGCCGGTGAATGCGCTGCATAGGCAGGGATCTTATTCACGAACATGAGGTGAACAAAACTATGAAAGTATCCGATATGATCAAGCAGGCACTCGAAAAAAAAGGCTATCTGAACCTGAAGGACGCCTCAAAAGCCCTCGGAATAAGTCCTGAGCTCACACGGGTCATTTTAAATAAAGGGCATGTCCCCAAAGACAAAACCCTGAAAACCATAGCCGGCAAACTGGGCCTCGACAAATCGACCCTGATCCTGGCGGCTCACCGGGAGAAAGTTCCTGTCGAAGTAAAAGGTTATTTTCTTTCTCCTACTGAATCAAAATTCAGGCAGGGGAAACGGGTATACCCCCTCTCCCAGGAACAGTGCGACTACCTGGAGAGGATATTGTCCTCCGAAGAAATACAACTGATGAGAAAATACCGCCAGGTTTCCGAAGAGGGAAAAACACAGATCCTCGGCTATGTCGATTACACCTTTGCGTCGAGGGAGCAGAAATAATATCGTTCTCGAGATGGTATGCGCCCTATTCGGTACTTCTCCCCAGGGATACCAATCTGAAATCGTCCTGTCCATATCTCCAACGACAGCAGCCCGTCTTAAAACCCTCTTTTTGATTCTTCTCCAGACTGCCAAAGAGTCGCTTCCTCGACGTACCATCACGAGCCCCGACCAACGACGCCTTTCTACTATCATAATGACGGGAGAAGTTGTACAGTAATGAACTGGAAGATGAATATCGAATATTTGTCCATCACATACTCTGTTTCGAGGTTTGGCTCATGGATCCGTTAAGCAAAACACAAAAGAAAAAAGACGCTTTATTTCTGCAGGCATTGGGCGAGCGTCTGGTGCACTTGTCCGCACATCAGATCAAGGGCATTGATCTGCCCGCCGCGCTGTACCAGGCCGTCATATTGGCAAAAACGCTCAAAAAGCACGGCGCGCTTGATAGGCAGATGCAGCATATTGGCGCCTTAATGAGAAAATATGACCCGCAGCCTATTCAGGACGCCCTGCGGAGAATAGAGCTGGGAAATCATCTGCCCTAGGAAGAGCGTTGAAAAGCAGATGTACCGGCGATGCTCTGAAGGAGACAATGCGGCAATAAAAAAGCGGGAAGAGAAATCGTTCCCGCGGTCGATACGCTGAACCAAAAGCTGCTTGTTCTCAAGAGCAACGGAACGCTGCGTCACTCTTCCTCTTCTCCTCCTTCTTCCCCTCCATCGGTAAAGGGGCCCCTAATGCCCAATTCCTTGATCTTCTTCCTGAGCGTATTACGGTTGATCCCGAGGAGCTGGGCGGCGCGGACCTGATTGCCTTCGGTCTTTTTCAGAACAAGCGCGAGGAGCGGCTTCTCCACGCGGTGGAGCACCATGGTATAGATGTCTCCCCGTTCGAGCCCGCCCATGCGCTCTACCAAATCGGCCAGCTTCTCTTCGAGGAAGTTTTCGAACGACAGGTGAGCGCCCTGGCCCGGCTTGAAGATTTGCGGCGGCAATGCGTCGGGGAAGATCTTATCGCCCTGGGACAGCGTGATGGAGCGCTGGACCGCATTCTCGAGCTCCCGCACATTCCCGGGCCAGTCATAGGCGCGAAGGATCTTGAGCGTCTCCGGCGTCAGGATCTTTTTCTTCGAATCATTGCCCTGGTATTTCTGCATGAAAAATTCAGCAAGGGGGATGATGTCGTCCTTGCGTTTTCTCAGCGAGGGGATATTTATCTGGATGACATTTAAACGGTAGAACAAGTCTTCGCGGAAGCGCTTCTCGCGCACCATCTTCTCGAGGTTGTGATGGGTCGCGGCAAGCACCCGGACATCGGTCTTGATCGATTCGGTTCCGCCCACGCGCTCGAACTCCTTTTCCTGCAGCACGCGCAGAAGCTTTCCCTGGAGCGGCAGATCCATATCGCCGATTTCGTCCAGAAACAGCGTCCCGCCCGCGGCCGCCTCGAACTTTCCGATCTTTCTGCCGATCGCGCCGGTAAACGAGCCATTCTCGTGCCAGAAGAGCTCGCTCTCTAAGAGCTCCGCGGGAATGGCCGCGGAGTTGACCGCTATAAAAGGCCGTCCCGCGCGTTTGCTGTGATAATGGATCGCGCGGGCAACCAGTTCTTTCCCGGTACCGCTTTCGCCGTGAATCAGGACCGTGGCGTCGCTTTCCGCAACACGACCGATGGTCTTGTAGATCTCCTGCATGGCGACCGTGTTGCCCACAAGCCCGCCTTCGTACTTTTCGCGCACTTCGGCGCGCAGCGCGCTCACTTCCTGAGAAAGCCGCCTGATGTCGATGGCCTTCCGGACGAGGATGTTCACTTCGTCGAGATCGAAGGGTTTGGTGATATAATCGAAGGCGCCGCGACGCATGGCCTCAATGGCGTTCTGCATGGTGGCCTGGGCGGTCATAATGATGACCGAGGTGCCGCGCCCTTCGGACTGAATTTTGTCAAGCACCTCGAACCCGCCCATCCCGGGCATGCGGATATCCATGAGCACAATCGCGATGTCGCCCTCTTTGAGCCGGTCGAGCGCCTCGGACCCGTCCTTAGCAAGCTCCGTTTCCATGCCCTCTTTTTCGAGCGACTTTTTGAGCACCCACCGGACGCTTTCGTCGTCGTCGACTATGAGTATTTTTTCTTTAGCCATAAGATTAAACCCGCATGGCGCAGGGCGCACAGGACATGGTGCTGCTCTCTGCTCTCTGCTCTCTCACCCCGCCAGCGGCAGATACACACTGAACGTCGTGCCTTCGTTCTCCTGACTCTCCACCCGGATCGTCCCCAGGTGTTCCTGCACGATCTGGTAGGACAGCGCAAGCCCGAGCCCCACACCCCGATCTTTGGTCGTAAAGAACGGGGTAAAAATGTCCTCCAAATGCTCCTGCTTTATGCCGGGACCGGTATCGCTCACTTTCACAACCATGAGCTGGTATTTCTTCCCGTCGGACTGCACCGTCGTAAACAAATCCGACATGCGCGTGACTACCGTAAGCTTCCCGCCCTTGGGCATGGCCTCAATGGCGTTTTTTATGATATTCAGGAAAACCTGAATGAGCTGGTCCTCGCTGCCGAAAACATCGGGAAGGCTGGGATCGTAGATCCTGGCGAGAACAACTCCCCGCTGCCGTGCACTCTCCTCGTTCAGCAGCAGCACACGGTCGATGACGCTGTGAATGTTTGAGGCCTTCATCTCGCGGGGTTTGATCCGCGTGAAATCGAGTATCCCTTCCAGCACCTTGTTCAACCGGTCCGATTCCTTCAGAATAACGTCAAGGTATTCCGTCAGGCTCTTTTGAGACGCCAAAACAGCTTGTTCACCGGACCGGAGTTCGGACTTCATAAGCTGCGCCGCCCCGCGGATGCCCACGAGCGGGTTCTTCACCTCATGAGCGATGCCTGCGGCGATCAGCCCGAGCGTGGCCAGACGGTCCGCCCTCCGCATGCGCTCTTTCAGGTCCCGTACGCCGGCCTGGTCGCGGATGGTCAGGATCACACCGGTGGGCCTGCCTTCGTCGTCCGTCAGCATGCTCGTGACAATCCCCACAGGATGGGGCGGTCCGTGCTTTACAACGATCTCCGCCTCGTAGTCCGAATAGGAGCGGCCGGAAGAGACGGTTTTTTCGATCTGGCCCACCAGGGCCGCTGTATCTGATAAGACGACCCGTATGTTCTTGCCGATGGCATCGGCAGCCGGTATCCCGGTCATTTCCTCAGCCGCCCGGTTCCAGATGAGCACCACTCCCTCGGCGTCGGTTACTGCCACGCCGTCGATAATGCCGGTCAGGATGTCGGCGGTAAGATCTTCTATGCGAGGCGCAGGGGACTCCATGAATCATTGATAGCACAATACATTTGAGTATTCAAGAGAATTCATGGTATAGCGGCTGCTGGAATCGGAAGCGCGATTGCGGGGCACGACCGGAACTGGTCCCGTCGCTTTCCGGTCCCCCATCCCTTGGAATTGCTTACAGCGCATATCCTGCTTCCCCGTGCTGGCTTATGTCCAACCCTTCGGTCTCATGCTCTGCATCGATTCTGAGGCCTATCGTCGCATCGAGCACTTTCAGCATCACAAAACTCACCACAAACGAATAGAGCGCCACGAGGCCGACGGCGCCCGCCTGAATGAAGAACTGTTTTGTATTGCCGAAAAACGCGCCGTTCGCTCCTGCCGCGTTAATGGCTACGGATGCGAACAATCCTGCCATGAGTGTTCCGAGCGTCCCGCCCACACCATGCACACCGAAGGCATCGAGCGAATCGTCATACCCGAACTTCGTCTTCGCGTTCAAGGCGATATAGCATACGATGCCGGCAGCAATGCCGATACCCAAAGCCGGGAAAGGCCCGACGAAGCCGGCAGCAGGAGTAATCGTGGCCAGTCCTGCTATGGAACCTGTTGCGGCGCCGAACATCGTCGGCTTTCCGCGATGGAGCCATTCGATAACAACCCACGTGATTGTTGCCGAACAGGCCGCAACATGAGTGGTCAGGAACGCCATCGTCGCAAGGGTCCCTGAAGACAAAGCGCTTCCTGCGTTAAACCCAAACCACCCGAACCACAGAAGGCCGGCTCCAAGCACGGTCATCGGCAGGTTATGGGGCGGCATATGCTCATGGAGGAAGCCCTTCCGCTTTCCTATATAAAGCGCGGCCGCAAGCGCCGAGAAACCCGAGGTGGCATGTACGACGATGCCGCCGGCAAAATCGAGGACCCCGAGATTTTTGAGCCAGCCGCCGGTACCCCAGACCCAGTGGGCCACGGGATCGTATACGATGGTGGTCCAGACAAGGGTGAAAATCAGGAATGCTGAGAACTTCATCCGTTCCGCAACCGCGCCGCTGATAAGCGCCGGAGTTATGACCGCGAACATCATCTGGTATGTCATGAACAGCAGATGCGGGATCGTCGGCGCATAAGCAGCGTTCGGCGTCAAGCCCACGCCGTTCAGGCCAACCCAACTGAACGATCCGATCAGTCCTTTGACATCAGGGCCGAATGAGAGCGAATACCCGCAGAGGATCCACTGGAGGCTCACCAGCGCGATAGCGATAAAACTGTGCATGATCGTTCCGAGCACGTTCTTTCTCCGAACCATGCCGCCGTAAAACATGGCAAGCCCCGGCGTCATGAGCATAACGAGCGCCGTTGATACAAGGATCCACGCCGTATCACCGGTGTCGATCCTGACTGCCGGAACAGCTGCTGCTGAAACAGGGACTGCATCCTGGGCCATGGCTGCAAGCGGTACAAATACCGCCAGTGAGAGCAGCATGACCAAAACCATTTTGTACAGACGTTTTTCATCCATTGAGTGCTATCCTCCCTTTAAATATTGAAGCAGTATTCAAGTTTTCAAAGATCACGGTACGCGATGTGGATCAGGACAACCTCTTTTATTGCTGATTCTGCTGATAAAGAGGTCAGACATTTTTGTCTATTAGCTGTTTACATAATTAGCAAGGCCCATGCCACCAAAATCCGCCTGAGCAGGAACAGGAAGTGCATGATTTTATGTAATTATTATATTGTTAAACATCGAGTTTCCTCGAAAAGGAGTATTTCTGAGCTTATATTTTAGGCACATGATTAATTATTCATCATATTCTTGCACATTGCCAATATCC
>DAIDTZ010000068.1 GCA_027456925.1 Nitrospirota bacterium | reverse complement strand
CCTTAAACCATGCCATGTTCAAGGGCCTCCTTTTCATGGGCGCCGGCGCGGTCCTTCACGCAACGCATGAACGCAACATGGAGGAGATGGGCGGTCTCATCAAA
This sequence comes from Nitrospirota bacterium, assembly GCA_027456925.1. Lineage (GTDB taxonomy): Bacteria > Nitrospirota > UBA9217 > UBA9217 > UBA9217 > JAJYKN01. Next base: position 2,554 of record DAIDTZ010000068.1, on the reverse strand, counting down.
TTCATGCCCTGGACCGCGGTCCTCTTCCTCGTCGGGTGTATTTCGATCTCCGCTCTTCCGCCCTTTAACGGGTTTGTATCCGAGTGGCTCACGTACCAGGCCTTTCTTCTCTCTCCGGCGCTCCCCAGTCCGCTCCTGAACCTGCTTATCCCGCTGGGCGCCGCGCTCCTTGCTCTTACGAGTGCGCTCGCGGCGGCGTGTTTTGTAAAGGCCTTCGGCGTCACCTTTCTGGGGCATCACCGGGGTCGTCATCAGGGACATATTCACGAGGCTGACTGGTTCATGAGAATCGGCATGCTCCTGGCCGCGCTTACCTGTCTGGGGCTCGGCATTCTGCCCACGTTCATGATAAAATGGATGGACCCGATCGCGAAGAAACTCGTCAACGGCACGATCGCCAGATCCGCTTCGGGCATAGGCTGGATGTGGCTCACCCCCATCGCCGCTGAACGGGCCTCCTATGCGGCGCCGATCGTCTTCATCGGCATCCTTTCCGTCGTGATCGTGACCTATCTGCTGCTTCATGCCCGTCCCGGCGCCATCCAGAGAACGCCGCTCTGGGACTGCGGATTTGAAAAGGTCACGTCCCGGATGCAGTACACGGCCACGTCTTTTGCCATGCCCTTGCGCAGGATCTTCGGCTTCCTCTTCAGCATCAAGGAGCATGTGAAGCAGCTGCGGCCTGAGGCGCATTACGCCTTTCCGGAGCGTTTGTATTATCATCTCCGGGTGCGCGACCGGTTCTGGATGTGGATTTACCAGCCCGTCGTCGACGCAAGCTTCTGGATTTCGCGACGGATCGGGAGGATGCAGCACGGCCGCATTCAGGTTTACCTTATCTATTCGTTCGTGACGATATTGGTGCTGTTGATTTTTTCACGATGAACTTTGTGTGCTTTGATACTGAAGCGCGCTATTGCCGGTTCAATCATGGTTGATTGAACCATACGGTACGTTGTTAAAGTGCTTTACAAATCGGGATCTGTAATTTTGAGTCAAGTTTTTGAATCAAAACCGAACCAATTTTCACACGGAGCCGCAAAGATCACAAAGAAGGCCTTTAATTTTTTCTTTGTGGCTTCGTGTCTTCGTGCGAGATCGGTTTAGATTTTGAATTCATGCTTCATCGGTCTGAGGCTATGCCTCGCTCACATTTGGTTCGATCTGCAAGATCGAACCGGCAGGAAAAGACCGGCCCGGGCCAAACCGGGAATGACGGCTTAAGGAAGGATACTTCGTTGATTATTCATCCGCTCGTTATAGAAATTGCCCAGGTCGGCATTTTGCTTTTTGTCGCTCCCGCTTTCGCAGGATGGGTGAAGATGGTGAAATGCTGGTTCCAGGGCCGGACTGCGCCCAGCCTGTTCCAGCCCTATCGGGACATCAGAAAACTTTTCGCCAAGGACGTGACGCTTGCCGAGAACGCGTCGTGGATATTCCGTTTTACGCCCTATCTCGTATTCGGCGTATCGGTCATGGCGGGCGGCATTATCCCGATCCTGTCCACGGACCTGCCTCTTTCGGCCACGGCAGACGTCATTGCGCTGGTGGCGCTCTTTGCCATTGCGCGGTTCTTTACGGCGCTCGCCGGCATGGACATCGGCACCGCCTTCGGCGGCATGGGATCGAGCCGGGAAATGACGATCGCCTCGCTTGCCGAACCCGCCATGCTGATGGCTGTGTTTGCGGTTTCCCTGGTGAGCAAGTCAACGTCCCTGTCGCAGATGGCCGTTGTCATTTCCCAGGGGCACTCCATGCTGAGGCCGTCGCTGGTCTTCGCGCTGATTGCGTTTATTCTGATCGCGCTTGCAGAGACGGGGAGGGTGCCCGTGGACAACCCGGCCACCCATCTTGAGCTCACCATGATTCACGAGGCCATGATCCTCGAATATTCCGGAAGACATCTCGCCCTCATTGAGTGGGCGAGCATGATGAAACTCTTTCTCTTCACCGTGCTGGGGATCGCGTCTTTTTTCCCCTGGGGAATCGCCCAGAACGGCGACCTGCTGTCCGTTTTTTTCTCGTTTCCCGTCCTCCTGCTCAAGCTGGGAATCGTCGGGTTGGGACTGGTGCTGATCGAGACCGGCCTTGCTAAGATGAGAATTTTTCGCATTACCGAGTTCCTCGGGAGCGCGTTTCTTTTTGCCACACTCGGAATGCTGTCATATTTTATGCTGGAATAAAAAGAGGGTAAAAGCGGCAAGTAGCAAATGGCAAGTAGCAAGTAGCAAGGTTTAGCTTACCTTGCTGCTTGACCCGGAGGAATTTAATGAACATGCAGCTTGCATCACAACTAAACAGTCTTCTGGCCGCCCTGATCCTGCTTACGGCTTTCGGCCTGGTGGTCCAGCGGAGAATGAATGCGCTCTTGCATCTGTTCGCCTGGCAGGGCTTTTTTCTCGCAGTGAGCACGGCCATCGTCGGGTATGTGGGCGGGGTTCACGACCTGTATATATCTTCGGTCCTGACGCTTTCCATGAAGGTCATCCTGCTGCCGTACATCCTGCACAAACTCATTGTGAAGTTGAGGATCCATAAGGAAGTGGAGACGGTC
>DAIDTZ010000067.1 GCA_027456925.1 Nitrospirota bacterium | reverse complement strand
ACCATAAAGGCATTCCGGCTATCCGGAATGCCTTTTGTGTCTTGAAACGCCGAGGCACATGCCGCACCGAGGCAGGGCATGCGAACGGCAGATGATGAAGCGCTTCGCTTTTTCCTCCGTCTGCCGCGGCTTTTTTTGAATCCCGCGACTTGCAATCACCTGGCTTTCGCCGTGGGGCGCGTCATTAATGGGAGCCTCCGGCTCCTGGCTGAGGGGACCTTATGGACATCATTCTTTTCATTCTCTATCCGCTCGCGCTCATCGGTCCCCGGTTTATTCTGCCGGCGCTGGGAGTGCATGCCCTGTTCATTGTGCAGAGCGCAGTGCGCTTCGGAAGAATTCCGCTCATCGGCCTGCGCGATACGCTCGGCTTCCTTGCTTTTGCCGTCGGCGTTGTTTACGCCGTCGCCGGGAGGAAGCGGAAGCGGGATCTGCTTACGTTTATCATTGTCCCGCTGATACTCCTGCTCCTCGCGGGTTCGCGTGCCGCGCCGGCGATGTCGGGACCGCTGCCGCCGGTGCTCGATACCGTCTGGTTCGAGCTCCATGTGCTTTTATCGTTCACGTCTTATGCGCTCTTTGCCGTGGCAGCGGCTTTCGGGATATTCTCGCTCAGGCAACATGATCCCACTGCCGAGATCAGCCAGTACCGCATGGCGCTTCTGGGCTACGTGCTCTTTTCCCTGGCCATGATTTTCGGCGGCATCTGGGCCTATTACGCCTGGGGCGCCTACTGGCTCTGGACGCCGAAAGAGCTCTGGACCACGATCGTCTGGCTTTTCTACAGTCTCTACCTGCACGCCAGGCTCGTGCGCGGGTGGGCCGGCCCGAAAACGGTCTGGATGGGGATCATCGGATTTGCGATCGTGCTGTTTACGTATGCGGGCGTCGGCCTTCTGATGAAAAGTTCGCACGAGTTTTGAAACAACGCAGTGGGAATGCGCAGGGAGCATAGGGCGCACGGCCGGTCGCAGTTAACGCTATGCGCTTTGCTCTCTGGTCCGAACGTTTTAAGTTATGAAAAACTTCTTCCTCTCGCTCAAGACCACGGTCTGGACCCTCCTTGTCCTGATCTGTCTCTTCTTCGTCGGGGCCTATATGATGCCGATGCATCGTGAGGTCTTTGCGCCGATGAATGAAGACATCCTGCTTCGCTGGGCCTCACACTCGGCAGCGGACAATCTCCAATACACGTGGTGGTTCTTTGCCGTTGTGGCAGGGCTTGTTCTGCTGGCCGTCAACACGCTGGTCTGCAGCATCCAGGCCGTGAAAGCGAAGTGGACGCGCACCGACGTTCTCCTGCGCCTATCGCCGCAGGTTATCCACATCGGGGTTCTGTTCATCCTGCTCGGCCATTTGCTCGGCGCGGGCTGGGGCTACAAACTGTCGGGCCTGATGCCTGAGGGCGCCTATGCGCCGCTGCCCGAAGACAAGGCGTTGCGCCTGGAGCGGATCCACGTTCAAACGGACGCACAAGGGTTTATGCAGGACTGGTCCGCGGAGGCATCGCTGTACGAAGACGATCAAATGGTGAAGCGCGGTACGCTCGGACCGAACGAACCGCTGTTCTATAAAGGGGTCGGCATTTATCTCAAGGGCCTGAACTTCGATACAAGACCAACGGCAGTCCTGGTCATTACTAAAGATCCCGGTGCACTATGGGCGCTGATTGGCGGGATGCTGTTCATGGCAGGTTCAATAACGCTCGCAGTGCTCAAGTGGAAAAAGGTGTAAAGTGCGTAAGATGATAAACGACGGAAGGCAGATAAAGATCGGGTTTCGCCGGTCCGCGTAAACAAGGCTCCCCGCATATCATGACAAAGCGAGTTCTCATAGCCATGAGCGGCGGTGTGGACAGTTCCGTGTCCGCCGCACTCCTGAAGCAGCAGGGCTTCGAGGTCGAAGGCGTGACCATGAAGCTCACCGCCGGGCTGTGCTGCGACGTCGGCTCGGCGCAGGCCGTCTGCAGTCACCTGGGCATTCCGCACCGCATGATCGACGCGCAAGCCGAGTTCTCGCAAGATGTTATCAACGATTTCGTATCGGAGTATCATCAGGGCCGCACGCCGAACCCCTGCATCAAATGCAACGACCTCGTCAAGTTTCGCCTCCTTCTGCGCTATGCGCGATCGAAGGGGTTCGATTACCTCGCCACCGGCCATTATGCGCGAATCGAGCAGGACCAAGCATCTTCCCGTTATCTTCTGAAAAAAGGCATTGACGCCGGCAAAGACCAGAGCTATTTCCTCTATCGACTGACGCAAGATCAGATGAAGAGCATTCTGTTTCCGCTGGGAGCCATGCGGAAGACCGACGTGCGGGCATTGGCGCGCGAACTAAAACTTCCTGCGGCTGAACGTCCTGAAAGCCAGGAGATCTGCTTTGTCCCGGACAATGATTACCGCTCGTTCCTGAAGGAACACGCACCGGATACGCTGAAGCCGGGCGAGATGGTCCTGACGGACGGGACGCGCGCAGGCATGCACGACGGGATTGCTTTTTTCACCGTGGGTCAACGGCGTCACCTCGGCATTGCCGCGGGAGAACGGCTCTATGTTGTCCGGATCGAGCCCGAGATGAACCGCGTGGTGCTCGGCAGGAGCTCCGACCTCCAAACCCGGGAAATGGTTGTTTCGGCCCCGAACTTCATTCTCGATGAAGATTTCCCGGTACGAAGGAAAGTCACAGTCAAAATCCGCTATCGTTCGCCCCATGTCCCGGCGTTCATCGAAGCATCGGGCAAAGAGACTGTCCGCGTGTTGTTCGAAGAGCCGGTGAAAGGCGTCTGCCCGGGCCAGGCAGCGGTATTTTATGACAACGACCTTGTTATCGGCGGCGGGGTCATCGAATAACAAACAGCCTGTCCGGGCGCACTTATGGGTTGAGACGCCGGCAGGGACAGGCAACACGCGCTCGTAAATCTTATTGACAACCATGGCCGCCTTTCTCTATCATGGCATCGGGGAGACGGCGCCTGGGGCGACGGAGGGGAAAATGGGCACGTACGAAACGTTGTTTACGAAGAGCATACAAGACCCGAAGGGCTTTTGGGGCGAGGCTGCCGAAGCAATCGGGTGGCACAAGAAATGGGACACGGTGCTGGACGAGTCCAATCCGCCGCTCTATCGCTGGTATCAGGGCGGCGAGCTGAACACCTGTTACAACGCACTTGACCGGCACGTGGAGAGCGGCCGGGCGGACCAGGTGGCGCTTATCTACGATAGTCCGGTGACGAACACCATCGAGAAGTTCACCTTTCGCGAGCTCCTGGAGCAGGTTGCGCGCTTTGCCGGGGTCCTCTCTTCGCTTGGTGTGAAGAAGGGCGACACCATCATTATTTACATGCCCATGATACCCCAGGCCGTGGTCGCCATGCTTGCCTGCGCCCGCGTGGGAGCTGTCCACTCCGTGGTGTTCGGCGGGTTTGCTCCCCACGAGCTGGCCATCCGCATCGACGACGCAAAGCCGAAGCTCCTCATCACCGCCTCGGGCGCCGTTGAAATAAAAAGACTGATCGAATACAAACCCATGGTCGACAAGGCCATTGCCGAGGCACACCACAAGCCGGAGAAGTGCATTATCTTCCAGCGCCCTCTGGTCAAGGCATCGATGAACTTGGGACGGGACCTGGACTGGAACGAACTCATGGCAAGCGCCCATCCCGTGGGGTGTACACCCGTTGCGGCAACTGACCCGCTGTATATCCTGTACACCTCCGGCACAACGGGGAAGCCCAAGGGCGTGGTGCGGGACAACGGCGGCCATGCGGTTGCGCTCCGCTGGAGCATGGAGCACATCTACGGTGTTAAGCCCGGCGATGTTTTCTGGTCTGCGTCGGATGTGGGCTGGGTCGTGGGTCACTCCTACATTGTGTACGGCCCGCTGCTTGCCGGCTGCACAACGAGCCTGTATGAAGGCAAGTCCGTGGGCACGCCTGATGCCGGGGCTTTCTGGCGGGTCATTTCTCAGCACAACGTGAAGGTCATGTTCACGGCGCCGACGGCGTTTCGCGCCATTAAAAAAGAAGATCCGAAGGGCGAGTTTGTCAAAAAATACGACCTCTCCGGGTTCAAAGCGCTGTTTCTCGCGGGAGAGCGGCTTGACCCCGACACCTACCACTGGGCCCACGATCTATTAAAGAAGCCGGTGATCGACCATTGGTGGCAGACCGAGAGCGGCTGGCCCATTACCGCGAACCCTCTCGGCGTCGAGTCCTTTGCGATCAAACCCGGCTCGTCCACCATGCCGGTGCCCGGATTCAACGTGAAAATTCTGGACCCGAGCGGCAGGGAACTGGGAGCGAAACAGGAAGGACTGGTCGCAATCAAACTCCCGCTTCCTCCGGGGATGCTTCCGACCCTGTGGCAGTCGGAGCAGCGGTTCCTCGAGTCCTATCTCAAACCCTTCCCCGGCTACTACTTCACAAGCGACGGCGGGTACATTGATGAAGATGGGTATGTCTTCATCATGGGCCGCGTGGACGACGTGATCAATGTTGCAGGACACCGTCTTTCCACGGGTGAAATGGAGGAGATCGTGTCCATGCACAAGGACGTTGCCGAATGCGCGGTCATCGGCGTGCACGATAATCTCAAAGGCCAGCTTCCGCTCGGGCTCGTCGTGCTCAAGTCCGGGGCGGACCGGGAATCGGAAGAAGTACGGAGGGAGCTGTCCCAGATGGTGCGGAATACCATCGGCCCCATTGCCTGCTACAAGGAGACGGTCGTTGTGAAGCGGCTGCCGAAGACGCGGTCCGGCAAGATCCTGCGCGGCACGATGCGGAAGATCGCCGATGGGGAAAAATATGCCATGCCGTCGACGATCGATGATCCGACGTCGCTGGGCGAAATTGAAATCGCGCTCAAAGAGGTCGGGTACGGTACGAAGCAGGGGGAATAATCTCCGCGCGAAAAAGGCGCGATGATGACTTTTGATTTTATCTTTTAAGGAGACGCATTGTGACGATAACGGTTAAAGGCCCCATCGTGGAGATGGACGGCGACGAAATGACGCGGATCATCTGGAAGATGATCAAGCAAAAGCTGCTTTTGCCGCATCTTGCGATGGACTTGAAATATTACGATCTCGGCATCAAGCACCGGGACGAAACGGATGACAAGGTGACGAGTGAAGCGGCGAATGCCGTAAAAGAACACGGTATCGGCGTAAAGTGCGCCACCATCACGCCGAATGCGGCGCGCGTGAAGGAGTACGGCCTGAAACAGGCATGGAAAAGCCCGAACGGGACGATCCGCGGGGTCCTGGACGGCACGGTGTTCCGCAAGCCCATCATCGTGAAGAACATCCCGCCGGCGGTGCGGAGCTGGAAAAAACCGATCAGCATCGGCAGGCACGCCTACGGCGATATTTACAAATCCGTGGAATATAAGGTGCCGGGCCCGGGAAAGGCGGAGCTTGTGTTTACTCCCGCCTCGGGCGAACGCGTGTCTCTTGCCCTCCATGAGTTCAAGGGGCCGGGGGTCATTATGGGCATGCACAATACCGAGAAGTCCATCAGGAGCTTTGCGCAAGCCTGCATCAACTACGCGCTTGGCGAGAAATGCGAGCTCTGGTTCGGCGCCAAGGACACCATATCAAAAACGTACCACGGCTTCTTTAAGGAGGTCTTCGACCGCGAGGCCGAAGCGCGCAAGGCCGATTTCGAAAAAAAAGGCATTAAATACCGCTACATGCTGATCGACGACGCGGTCGCGCAGATCATGAAGGCCGAGGGCGGCATGCTCTGGGCCTGTATGAATTACGACGGTGACGTGATGAGCGACATGGTGGCATCAGGCTTCGGAAGCCTGGGCCTCATGACCTCGGTGCTGGTTTCGCCCGAGGGCAAATACGTCTACGAAGCGGCCCATGGCACGGTCATGCGCCATTACTACGAGCATCTCAAGGGAAATCCCACATCAACCAATTCCGTGGCTTCTATCTTCGCCTGGACCGGCGCACTGGCCCGTCGCGGCGAGCTCGACAAAACACCGGAGGTGGTGCACTTTGCCCGAAGGTTGGAATCGGTGGTGATTGCGACCATCGAAGGAGGGACCATGACGAAAGACCTCGCGGCCATTGCCGAGCCGCGAACGGCGAACTATGCGCTGACCGAGGAATTCCTGGATCAGGTCGCATCCCGTCTGTAGCGCGCTGAAAAGACCCGGGTTCCGGGCCGGAGAGAAACGCAGCAGCCCTCTTTTTTCCTTGCGAAACCGGTTTAAGC
>DAIDTZ010000066.1 GCA_027456925.1 Nitrospirota bacterium | reverse complement strand
TCTTTGCTCTTTGCTCTTTGCTCTTTGCTCTTTGCTGCTCCCTGCTCCCTGCCTACTTCATCATCGTCTGTGTCAGTTTCCGAGTGCCGTATTCGAGTTTCTTGGTCCCCATGGAACTCAGGCTGCCGGTCTTTTTGAGCGTCAGGATCTCTTTTTCCGCTGTTTCGGCAAGTTCGTCTTCACCCAGGTTCAGAAACACGGTAGCAGCAGCCTGGAGCTTCTGAGTCGCGGCAGCGATGTTGCCCGCTTCCGCTTCCGTCAACGCCCTGGTCTGGAGCTTGAATGCGCTCAGTTTCTCTACCATGTTCATCACTTCGGCGTTTACCTTCGCTGCTGCTGCAGCATCGGCAGTGAACGTGACAAAGAGGTCGGTCTTGTTCTTTTGCGCCCTGATGCCCTCCGCCGGCATGTCGTAAGAGACTTCTACCTGGCCAAGACGGAACTTTCCCGCCTTTTCTGCGGGAACGCGCGCCTCGATCAGCATTGCCTGGCCCCTTGTGCCGTCGAACGTGCCGAGATCCGCACTCACGATATTGTGGTTCACGGTTTTGTGTGTTACCTCGGCGATCATCGGGACCGTGGTGTATACCTTGATGGGCCGGACGCCCGGGCTCATGCGCATCAGGACTTTCAGGTTCGTTGCAACCACGGCCTGCATGCCGTCCACTTCCTGCTGGAACGCATCAAGGATCGAGATGGGGTTCTGTATCCAGTGTGAGTTCCCCCGTGATTGTTCCGCGATCTGAAGCAGGAGTTTTTCGTTCCAGTCGTCGCCGATGCCGATGCTCGTGATCGCGATCCCCTGTCTACCCGCCTCGTCGGCCAGCCTGAGGCTTGCGTCTTCGTCGTCCCAGGTCCTGCCGTCGGTGAGCAGGAGTATCCTGTTTACGCGCTCCCGTGCATATCCCTTCATTACTTCTTTGAGGCCCGCGCCGAGCCCGTCGGAGATCTGGGTCCCGCCGCGCGCGATTATTGATCCGACTTTCGTCTTGATCTCATCTCGATTCTCCGCAGCCTGGCTCGAAACCAGCGTTTCGACCTGGTCGTCAAAGATCGTGATCGAAATAAGGTCTCGGTCGCTCAAATGATCCACCACGTAGCCTACTGCTTCCTTCATGTTCTCCATTTTTTCGCCATCCATGGAACCGCTCCGGTCAAGGACAAGGGCGAAGTTTGCGGCCATGGCTCCAAGCATTGTTTTGCTTTTCGGCTTGATATCTACGAGCGCATAGACCGCCTGTTCCGACCCGGTAACCGGCAGAGCGTCCTTGCTCATGATGCATCGTACGTTTAGTTCGTTCTTCATTGCTTGTTCCTCCTTTTCGACTTCGTCTTTTGCAGAGAGCAGGCCGCTGAACTAATCCCATTGCTCTCTGCCCTTTGCCCTCTGCCCTCTGCTCCATGCTGATTCATCACAATACCTTCACTGCCACCGCCGTAATATTGTCCTTCCCTCCCTGCTCATTCGCCAGCTCCACCAGCCTGTTTCCCATTGCCTTGACGTCGGGTGCCGTTGTGCAGACCTTGCGTATATCGTCGTCCGCAACCTCTCCCCAGAGCCCGTCCGTGCAGAGCAGGAGCGTGCCGCCTTTCCTGAGCGCAACGCGAAAGGTGTCCACAATGACGCTCTTGTCACTCCCGATCGTGCGGAAGAGGAGGTTGGCCTTGGGGTGGGTCCTGGCTTCTTCTTTTGTGAGCTTGCCCGCGTTGACCAGTTTCGCCACCAGGGAATGGTCCGTGGTGACCTGGGAAAAGGACCTGTCCTCGATCCAGTAGGCCCTGCTGTCCCCCACGTTCGCAATGAACGCTGCGCCATCCGCCGCGAGTGCGACGCAGAGGGTTGTCCCCATGTTCGATCCTTTGCGCGTCGCCTCTTGCAGCACTTCATTATTCGCCTGCTGCACGGCACGCTCGACGAGCGAGAGCAGGTCGCTGCTTTGTTCGTGCTCCTCCTGCACGACCCTGCACACGGTATTCATCGCGATCTTGCTGGCCACCTCGCCGGCATCATGTCCGCCCATGCCGTCGGCAACGACAAAGAGGGCTTTGTCCGCAAATGCAAGGATTGAGAAGTTGTCTTCATTGCAGCGCCTTATCTTGCCCCTGTCCGTGGTCCCGTACCAGTCGAGCGGCAGCGGCCCTGTTGTTTCGGAAAGGCCCGACCCCGGGCCGGGCCTGAGCCTGAGCGTGTGGGCCGGCTGAAGCACCCGCGTCAGGTTCTGTATTTTTTTTGTTTTGACTGGAGCCGGACTTTTGTACGGATCAGTTTCGACAATCGGCCGGCGCATCTCGCTACCCTCCTGAACGCTTATCCCCATGATCCTTTTCAGACATCCCGACAAGCCGTATTCCATAGTCGTCTCCCGCTTACAACGTCTGAGGTCCTGTTTTCTGCTTTCGACGTGATAGACTGCATTGCTCATGCCAGAATGAGGAGAGTTGCCTGGTGTGGTTATTGAAAGAGGAAATACATTTTGAATCGAAGGGTTACCGGTAGTTCATGTGAACGAGGATGGTTTTGGACGGGACAGGCAGAAGAAAAAAGATATGATTATCGAAGAGCGGGTATTCGATTTTCGAATACCCGGTGAGGCTATCCGATCCTCAGCACCTTCGCGCCGCGGATCTTTCGTTCTTTCAGTTCGATGAGCGCACGATTGGCTTCTTCAAGGGGATAGGTCTGGACCTCCGGTCTGATCAACATCTTTGTTGCCAGGGCCAGGAATTCCTCGACGTCGGACCCCGTAATGTTCGCAACGCTCTTGATCTCCTTCTCCATCCAGAGGTCGCGGGGATAATCGAGCGTAAGCAGCGCATCCTTGTCTTGCTCCTCTTTCCGGATCGCGTTGATCACCAGCCGTCCGCCCTGTTCAAGGTTTTTCATGGCATCAACGATTGGCTGCCATGCCGGCGTCGTGTCGATGATTGCGTGAAGCTTTTCCGGTGGTTCTTCTCCGCTCTGCCCTGACCAGATTGCGCCAAGCTCTTTCGCGAACCGGCGCTCCCCTTCGGTGCGCGAGAAAACGTAGATGGGCGAAGCGGGATATAGATACTTCACCATCTTGAGCACGAGATGCGCTGATGCGCCGAAGCCGGTCAGCCCGATCGTATCGCCGTTGTTCATGTTTGCCAGACGGAGCGAACGGAAACCGACGGCGCCGGCGCATAAAAGAGGCGCGGCTTCGGCGTCGGAAAATGGTTCCGGTATCCGGTACGCGTACGACTCGGGTACCGTCGTATATTCCGCGTATCCGCCGTCTGCGTCCCTGCCTGTTGCTTTAAAATCGTTGCAGAGGTTTTCCTCGCCTGCCTTGCAAAACCTGCACGCACCGCAGGCTCCATGGATCCATGCGATGCCGACTCGATCGTTTATCTTGAATTTGCCCGCATTCCTTCCCAGCTTTTCCACACGGCCGACGATTTGATGTCCAAGAACGATCGGGAACTTCGACGGAGGCGTCCGTCCTTCGATCTCGTCCAGCTCCGTGTGGCACACGCCGCAGACCGAGACCTTCACGAGAATTTCGTGCTTCAGAGGGACCGGGATGGGCAAGTC
>DAIDTZ010000065.1 GCA_027456925.1 Nitrospirota bacterium | reverse complement strand
CTACTCCGCCGGATATGAACAGATCGCGAAAGCAGTTCGCGCAGTTCTTGGCCGGACCGTTCTCCGCAACCAGAACCCGGAAGGCACCAGACCGTGAGACGTTTATTCATCGCCATCATCCGATTTTACCGGCGCTTTATTTCGCCGTTCTTGCCGCAAGCCTGCAGATTCACCCCCACGTGTTCGGAATACGCATTAGAGGCCTTCGAGAAAAAGACTATCCCGCGGGCGTTCTGGATGACGGTTTCGCGGATCGCAAGATGCCACCCCTTTCATCCCGGTGGATACGATCCCGTAAAATAGGTTCGGAGGATTCATGGAAACACGAAGATTTATTTTAGCCCTTTCACTCTCCCTGCTGGTGTTTCTGCTCTACGTGCGTTTCTTCGCGCCCAAACCGCCGGAAAAACCGATTGTCCCGGAAACGTCCAAAGAGCAATCAACAACAACGCAGGCACCGGCAGCTTCGGCACAGCAAACAGCGCACCCGGCTGCAATCGCTGCCAGGATCGAGCAGGCAACAACAGGCAAAAACATCGTCATTGAAACAGACCTTGTAAAGGCCAGCGTAAACACCGCCGGCGGCGTTATCTCCGGTTGGGAACTGAAGCACTACCGTGAGGCAGATAAGACCCCGGTCGGCCTGATCGCGCTGTATAAGAGGATCACGGGCCAGGCCCCGCCGGAGAAGCCGAAGAAAGAATTCGGCAACGTGCAGCTCCTGCCCAGCTACGAGGGCATCGACCGGAAGGACATGATTGATCCGCTCTCCCTGGCCCCGCTCGACAAGTCTCTTTACCAGCTTGCGGGGGTCGAATTCAGCGCCAATCGAGATTCCCTGCAACTCAGCAAGGACAAGCCGTCCGGCACGCTGGTCCTTACCTATCGGGGGCCGGCCGGCATCGAGATCGAAAAACAGCTGACCTTCCATAACGACTCATACAAAGTCGACATCACCATCCGGACCAAGGGGCTTGACGGGTACACGCTGTCCCTCGGCACGGACTTCGGCATTGCCGACAAGGTGAGCAAGGACGCGAGCGGCCGCGTCGGCATGGTTGCCGTGGCCGATGGCAAATTGATATCCGATAAGCTCGGCAGCATCAAAGGAGAAGTGCAGCACGCCGGAACCATAGATTGGTTCGGCCAGGACGACAAGTACTTTACCGCCTCGATCATCTACGGCGGCACGGGCATCGTGACAAGTAAAAAAGAGGCTGCACCGGCGGAGGTCGGCGACCTGCTCACCACGGACCTGACGGTGAAGGATAAGCCCGAGGAGCATACCTTTACGCTCTATGCCGGTCCCAAGATTTTTACGCTCCTTGAGGCCCAGGGCCACGGCATGGAGCGGCTGGTTGACTATGGCTGGTTCAGCATCCTGGCGAAGCCGATGTTCTGGCTCCTGAGACATTTTTATAGTATTACGAAAAACTACGGCATAGCGATCATCCTGCTCACGATCGTTGTTCGGGCGCTTCTTTTTTATCCGTCGCTCAAGAGCGCAACGGCCATGGAGGAAATGAAGAAGCTCCAGCCCCAGCTTACAGCGCTTCGGGAAAAATACAAGAAAGATCCAACCCGGATGAACCAGGAGATGATGAAGCTGTACAAAGATCACAAAGTCAACCCGCTCGGCGGGTGCCTGCCCATGCTTCTGCAGCTGCCGTTTTTTGTCGCGCTCTATAACGTTCTGTCCGTTTCGATCGAGCTGCGCCAGTCACCGTTTATCTCCTTCTGGATCAAGGACCTGTCGGTCTATGATCCCTACTATATCCTGCCGGTACTGATGGGCGTGAGCATGATCTTCACAATGAGGATGACGTCCGCGACTCCCGACCCCCAGCAGGCGAAGATCATGATGTTCATGAACATTGCCTTTATTTTCCTTTTTGCCTGGCTCCCCGCCGGGCTTCTGCTCTATATTACGCTCTCCAACATGCTTTCGATCGTGCAGCAGCTGTACGTCAGAAGGATCATCAGCCGCAAGACAAACACGCCGGCCCTCTCGTCCTAGAATTGGAAAATGCCCCCGCGTAAACGCGGGGGCGTCAGTTTCAGGGTCTTTTTTACGCTATACTCTAAGCAGAGGAGCGCATGCAAAGACCTAAGAAAACCGGGGCGATCTTTTTTTTAACCCTGCTTACCATCCTTCTCTGTCAGCCTTCACCATCAAAAGGCGCGGACGGGCTCTTTATTGAAACCGGTCCGGGCTTTGCACACTCTCTGGATACCGGGGTTGTCCTGGTCCGCTACGTGAAAGACGCTTCGCCTCTATGGGGGTATGAAAGCTTTTACGAGGGCATCTACGCACGCTGGAGCGGCGGAAATCATGCGGAAGATTTTTCCATTGCACGAGGTGTTCGGTGGAGGGTCAGCGAGAACGCCTACTACAGCGCAGCAATCGGCGGCGGGCACATCAGCAGGGTGACCGGGAATCTGGGCACGCCCTTTGATTTTTATTTCAGGATTGCATACGGCAGAAGGATCAGTTGCTACGATATCTCCCTCGGGGTCATTCACATATCCAATGGCAAACCCATCTTCCAATGGCCCGGACCCGACAACGGTGAAAACTTCATAACCATTGCGGTCGGCGAACTGTTTTAACGCAGCGATTACCGGCAACCGTCACGAGACCGCCCCCTCTTTCAGCGCTTGCTCCATACGAAAGAATAACTCAACTACTTTTGGATCGAACTGCACGCCGGCCTGGGACCGGATGAACTCCCGCACCTTCTCTTCGGACCAAGCCGCATGGTAGCGCCGGTCGGAATAGAGCGCGTCCCACGTGTCGGCCAGAGCAAAGATGCGGGCCGCCAGGGGGATTTGTTCGCCCTTCAGCCCCCGGGGGTAGCCTGTTCCGTCCCATCGTTCATGATGGCAGTAGGGTATGTCGAGCGCGGGCTTAAGGTAGGCGATGGGCGAGAGAAGCTCAAAAGCATAGACCGGATGACGTCGCATGATCGTCCACTCCTCATCAGTGAGCGGGCCGGTCTTGAGCAGAATGCTGTCCGGGATGCTCATCTTGCCTATATCGTGGAGCAGCGAACCGCGCCGGATATGCACAAGCTCCGTCTCGCTTATGCCCATAAGGCCGGCGATCCGCAAAGTCATTTCCGTGGCGCGCTGGGTATGGCCCTCGGTCTCCTGGTCGCGCAGCTCGAGCGCCCGTGCCCATCCCTCGATCGTGGTATCATAGGCAAGAATGAGCTCCGCGTTGGAACGCTGAAGATCCTTGAACAGCGTTGCGTTGTCAATGGCGATAGCGGCCTGCGCAGCGAGAGCTTCGAGGAAGCCGATCCACTCTTCATCAAAAACCATGGCAATGCGATTGAAAACCTCAAGTACGCCCTTCACCTGCCCCTTGGCAACGAGCGGCACGACGGCGTAAGCCACGAATCCTTCCTGTTCGAGGAGCGGGGCCCGCACATACCCGCTGTCCGGGGCCGTGAGGTCCGGCACCCTGATGCTCCGAAGCTCAAGGGCCGCGCGTCCTGCGAGGCCCTCTCCGAGCCTCAGGCGGGAGTGCTGGACCCGGGTATCACGAAAGCCCTGCATGGCGGCAAACTCCAGCATCTGTGTGTGAGGGCTTAAAAGCAGGACATCGGCTGCGTCGACATGGAGCTGCGTGATGACCAGATCAAGAATCTCCTGGAGGGTAACCCGGAGATCGAGGTTTGAGCTGATGATAAGATCGATGGCATGGAGCGTCGTCAGGTGTTCGAGGCGGTAGCGGGCCTGTTCCTCGGCCCTCTTTCGGGCGGTGACATCTTCTCCTGAGCTGAGCGTGGCGATGATCCGGCCCTGCTCGTCCTTGATCAGCGTGTTGTGCCAGGCGATGGTCCGTTCCTCTCCGCTCCTGGTCGTGACCGGGTTTTCATAATACTCAACGGCCTGACCGGCCATGAGCCGTGCGAAAACCTCCCGCACTTCTTTTCTGAGCCGCACCGGTATAAAATGCTCAAACCAGTTTTTTCCGACGATCTCTTCTTCCCCGTAGCCAAGGATCTCGCTGCCCTTTCTGTTGATCAGGGTCACGGCGCCATTCTGATCGAGGACGCGCAGGATCACTCCGGCAACGTCGAGGTACTGCTCAGCGCGCTCTTTCTCTTTGCGCCGGGCCGCTTCCGCCGTACTGCGCAGAGTGATGTCCCTGAAGATAGCCTGAATGATTTTTTTGCCGCTGATTTCCACGAGGTTTGCATTGATTTCGACGGGAATGTCGCGGTCGTTTCCGTTATTGTCACGGTGCAGAATGCAGATACTATCGATAAGGGAGCTTTTTTTGTCGATGACTTCCTGGAACAGTTTCCGGCAGCGTTCCTTATTGCCGCTCGAGTGGAGTTCCGTGATGTGCCCGCCGATAAGACGGTCCGCTTTTACACCGGTCAGTTCCTCGATCTTGCGGTTGACTTCGAGGATTTCACCGCTTTCCGCGTTGGCGATGACGATTCCATCGTTTGCGTTCTGCATGAGGAAGCGGTATTTTTCCTCGGATTCGCGGAGGGCTGCTTCCGCGGCTATGCGTGTCCGAAATTCACTGCGCATTACCGCGAAAAGGAGACCGGCGCTTGCAACAACAAAAAACCACCCTTTATACCTCTGCAGCGTGGTCAGGTCGTGGCTGTTGGTAACAAGCATCCCGAGGAGGTGATCTGAGATGGCGATCCACAGGCCTCCGAAAAGGAGGTAGAGAAAAACTATGCGAAATATCAGGTGAGTGGTAAAATGTTTCATTTTGCGGTTACGGACCATATTCAATTCGCAGAAGGTCGGTATCTTTCCCCTTCTTTATATATTATCACATATGCCTGACAGCAGCGGACCTTGTACAGGCATTTATCAGTTCAACGCAGCCGCGAATTGTCGTCAACGGCTACAAAAGGATCATGACGAGATCGGGCTTAGATTCAAGGAATGGTTTGAAAAAAATCCTCCCTTTGGCAGGGAGGGTTTTTAAGCAGGAATAAATCGCAGGAATAACGAGTTACAGGATTTTAACAAGTTCAATATCGAAGACCAGTTCTTTTCCTGAAAGCGGATGGTTGGCATCAAGGGTCATGGTCGTGTCCGTGACGGCCGTGACCGTGACCAGAATGTTCTGGTCGTCCGACTGGGTCATCTCGAGCCGCTGGCCGACTGATGGGTTCAGGTCTACTGGGAGCTGGCTCCGGTCCATGGTAACGACCATGTCCTCGCGCCGCGGGCCGTACGCCTGATCCACGGGGATTATCACGGTTTTGGATTCCCCGACATTCATGCCGACCACCGCCTGCTCGAACCCTGCGATGACCGCTCCTTTGCCGATATTGAATTGAAGCGGGTAGCGCTCCCGTGAAGTATCAAAGACCGTCCCATCACCGAGTTTACCGGTGTAATGTACGTGAACGGTATCACCTTGTTTCGCTTGTGCCATGTTCTTCTCCTTTTGTCGTATCTTTTTGCTGAAAAATGTTCATTACTTTACCTCTTCCTGTTTATAACTTCAACAAAGAAATTGGCCCAATGCCGGTTGAGGGCGCCCTTTGGCTCAACATGCCTTGACAATGGGGGAACCATGAGATATTGTATCCGCAGGCTAAGGATCGAGGGAAAACACGCGATGAAGAACGAAAAACCATTGCCAAGGCCGCAGAATACGCCCTTTGGAAGAAAAAAAACATTCGAGCAGGAAGACGCGCAGGGCGGGTTGATTGCGGACCGGATGGCAGCTGCCATGGCCGAAGGAAAGCTTGACGAGTTTCTGAAGCAGGAAATGCCGGACAATGAATATGCGAGGAACCTGGCAGGCATGATGATGGGAATGACGGGGATGATGCCGATGGACGGCCAAACAACTGCCCCAACTGCTCCTGCGCAGGAGCCGCAGCTTAAGCCATCGGATATAAAAGCAGAGGAACAGATATCGCCGTCAACAGAAGTGCCCGAGGACGTGAGAAAGGCCATCGAGAGCGGAGATGTCAAAGGCCTCAAGGAAATTCTTCGACGGGAATATCTCAAGCGTACGCCCGGAGCAGAGGTGGGAATGAGCGAAGAAGCGGCTCCGCAGCCGCAGCCGTCCGGCATGCCCATGATCGACAAGGACCTCATCGACGCAATGGTCCGGATAGCAAAGGACAACAGCGTTACAATGGACTGGATTATCCTCCGGGCGATCAAGGTCTATGTTCAGGAGTATCAGAAAACCGGAAAGCTGTAAATTCTCCTTAAGTGGGACACTGCAAAATTTTCCTGCCGCTCGGCAGTCAAGTCATCAAAAGCATTGAGCAATTAAAAACGAGTGAGGCCCAATAACAGGAAATTCCTCGGAGCACTGGAGCAGGAGAGCATCGTCGGGTGAAACCTACTAGAAATGAGGATACTTGAATATACTGCTGATTAGTTTGCGGATACCCGTTGAAAAAGACGGGAACGATGAATATCTAAAAATTGGTAAATCGGGTAGAACCTGTAGGTTAGACAAAATGCTTCACCTGCCCAACAGAATGTAAAAAATGTTGGGCTGTGAAGCACTACCAAACCTACAAGCAGTTCTTGGGTTCAATCTTCTGCTTGACAATAAATTGCGCATCTATATAATCGGACGTAAACCCCATCTATGTTGATACTTTCCTGTAGTTAGTATTATTAAATCT
>DAIDTZ010000064.1 GCA_027456925.1 Nitrospirota bacterium | reverse complement strand
TCTTAAAGCGGCATTTTGTGCATCTAAAGCGAAAACCTTTTTTGAATACGGTAAAGCCCATGATGCCGCCGCATTTGGGACAGCATGTATTTTCATTGAATTTCATCTTCTTCTCCTCCTGTGCCTATATTTGACTGCTTTGACGGGTAGCCGATTATAGCACGGGACGGAGGGGAAGGCCAAAAGGGGATTAGTGTTATGGAAGACAAAAAAACAAATACCGGACTGCAGATCAACAGCATCGGCGACCTGCAGATAGCCCTCATCGAGGACGACAATGCCGCCATAACGGGATATATAGAGCGGCTTGACCGGGAGACAGCCAACCTTGCCATGGCAGCGGCCGGGGTGCACTTTGGGTTCCCCACCGTCGAAATTGAGGGGGTGGTGAGGTCATCCGCAGTCCATATCGGACGGGTTTTTGGGTACAAAGAGCAGTCCGGCATCAAAAAAATCCTCGAACGTAGGGGTATCAACGGTGTGCGGATGGGGGGATTTGGACATGATGTCCAAACCCTCATACGCGAAAAATTGCAGTTGGACCCCTCAGATTTCAAAACTATCCTCTACGACTGGCCTGCCTTCCTGATCGGCGGGATGAACAGCACCAATGCCGAGGCCCAGACAGTCCAGGCTTATCTGCTCCGGATGGAGAAGGTCGCCCGTGTCGGGATCGTATCTGTCAAGCGCGGGGACTTCGCCGCCAATTTCCCCGACCCGTCGCACGGGGTAGTCATGGCCAAGCTGGCCAGGGATGCCTGGCGCGGCAGCCCGGTTGCGGCATACATCCTTGAGAAGTATTACGACGTCCCTGTGCGGCAGCTGCTGCATTCTCCCGATCCGGAACTTTCCGAGGACGCCGGCAGGATATCGCAGTATCTCCACTTTGTTTTTGATGATCAGTTCACGGCGCACGGTCTGAAGATCACCAAGACCGAGGCCGGCTATATGCTTCGCGGTACCACCGTGCAGTTCTATGCGACGTTCCTTGATTTGTCCCGGCGGCACCGCCTGCCGCAGTTCTTTTCGTCGACATACAACCTCGGCATTTATCTGGCGCGCGAGGCCGAGGCGCTGGCGTTGCTCGGCTGGGCAAGGACCTATCACCGCAGCCAGGGAGACCGTATTTACTGTTATGAATACAAGCCGACGGCGGACCCGATAGAGGAAAGGCCGAGTGAATAGCTGTCGGCTGGAATGACTTTCTCCGGATAGTGAGCCACCTGGATATGGCCAATCTGGGACCTGCTTAACCCGGAAATATGTTTCGGTCGTCTTCATGAACACGAGCTTATACACATTCACGAGTCTCGTCAATTATCATTCGCTTTAGTTTTTGGCATCGACAATATACTGACGGAATGGGCTGATGACCTACTGGGGGGCATGTTATGTGTAGCCGCATCATCATTACGATAAACACCACGCCGTCGTCTCCTGCATATTGGGATGAGCTTTTGAAAAAAAATATCATCCCGGCATTGCTTCGGACGGCTCCTACAGCACCGGCCACTGAAGCGATCCAAAAACTTCCGAAAAGTGATCAGTCACTTCACGGATTATTTCTTCACGTGATTGGCCGGTTTTTTCGATGGAATGGTAAGTGCGCGCGGTGTAATAGGCGGTTGTAATCATTGCAGCTACCAACGGTTTTATATCTAAATTAATGTTGATGTTTTGCTCACTCATCTTTCTCTCCTCCTGTGCCTATATTTGACTGCTCTGACGGGTAGCCGATTATAGCACGGGACGGAGGGGAAGGCCAGATACGAGGGGAACAGGGAGGGAAGATGAGTCATTGGTATGCAATGCGGCGTTGCATCGGCAAGAACGGGGAAGATATCGCCGAGGAGCTGGGCCAGGAATATTCCACCGTCCGCCGGTGGACCAGGCCTTATGAAGGTCCTACCGACTCGGGATCGCGCGGCCCCGGAGACAAGCTGCACCGGATCATCAGGAAATCCCTTGAACTCGGCACCAGGCCCGAAGACGCTTTTGCTCCTCTCGATGAAATCGAAACCCTGCTCGGCCGCGTCTGCAT
>DAIDTZ010000063.1 GCA_027456925.1 Nitrospirota bacterium | reverse complement strand
CCTTAAAGGGTCCATGCAGTGGTTGTCATTGCCCGCCTCCTCAGTGAGCGACATAAAATTAGCGGAGCAGGCAGCGCTGAGGATTGACGAAGCGAAAGATGCGCAAGCCAATCTCACTGCGGAAGACTTGTGATATCTCCTTCATTGGGGAACCATTTACCAACAGGACGTTCAAGAAAATACGGACCTCGTTTAGAGAAAACTCGATGAAAAAAGGATAGCGAACACGTAACGGTGAGTAGAAAGTCAACCTTTCGATTTCCGGTTGGAAGGCCGGCTGATATATCGAAGAGCGGTGATCTATCGGAGGCCTATGGGGTTATCAGACTTGTTCGGCGCCGGCAAAAAAGAGAAAACGCCATTCAGAATTCCGAAGGAAATTTCGGAATTGCGAGCTCGGATAGACGCGGAGACCAAGGAAAACTTTCCCAGTTTGGCTCGCTATAATGAACTGAAGCTTGCCGCGGAAGCGGTTGCAGTACAGTTGGATGAGGTCATTTCAAAAGGCGTTCACTCAGAGGACGCAGCGAAAATCAGGGACGATATCGGGAAAAGGATGTCGGCGCTGTCGTTGAAAATTCAAAAAAACGCCCTTGCGGCAAAAAAAGAAAACAATCAGGATTATGTCGAAAGCAATATCGATTATCTGGAGCGAAAAAGCACGAGAGACAAGGCAAAGACGCTCTTTACGGATTTTTTGAACTTGGGTGAAGTTTTTCGTAAATTTTGCGATGAAGGCAGATTAGAGAGCTGGACGAAAATTGAAACCTTGATATCGGAATATTTTAATACGATAACGGACCTTAATAACAGTTTTTTTAAGCCCTATGGCAAAGACAAGGAAATAAGCATGCTCCAGGCAGAAGTTATTAAAAAAGTGTCTGAGCTCTACTCGGTTTTTAAAAATAACGAGACGCGCTTCCAAGAGAAAGCTTTGGAAGCATATGTGGAATCTAAGTTTCATCAGACGTTAAAGGCAGTAAAAGAAACAGCGCAATCCGAAGCAAATCGCAGAGAAGACATGTTGTGACTATCCTCCCGCTTTTATGATACCGGAAGGCCGACCGTCAATTCACGGCCCTATTCAGCAACGCCTCTCCATTTACGCAGTTTCGATCCTGAGCTTCTTCAGTTTACGGTATAAAGTTGCCAGATCGATCCCCAGCGTGCTCGCCGTCGTTTCCTTGTTCCCTTTGTTTTCCGTCATGCTCCTGCGGATATACTCGCGTTCGAATTCGTCGAGGGCCTGCCGGAGCGAAGATGTGGAAACGCCTTCAATGTCCAGCGTTCTGAACTTGTCCGGGAGATCATGGATCGTAATCATTTCTCCGTCCGCGAGAACGGTCGCCCGCTCTATGGTGTTTCGCAGCTCCCGGATATTTCCCGGCCAGTCGTAAGCGAGTAGGGCCTGCATGGCCTCGTAATCGATGTCCTTGGCGCACTTTTCCGCTTCCTTGGCGGAGATTGCCAGATAGTGTTTGATGAGCACCGGGATATCATCCCGCCGCTAGCGCAGGGCCGGCATCCGGATCTCGATCACGTTCAGGCGGTAGTAGAGGTCCTCGCGGAATCGCCCTTCCTTGACGCGCTGCATAAGGTCGGCGTTTGTGGCGGCGATGATTCGTATGTCGACGGTAATGATCCGCGTGTCACCGACCGGGGTAAGTTCCTTCGTCTGGATGACATGGAGCAGCTTGACCTGCAGAGCCTGCGGCAGTTCACTGATCTCATCGAGGAAGAGCGTGCCGCCGCTCGCCATGGTGATGAGGCCTTTCTTATCCTCGTTGGCCGATGTGAATGAGCCTTTTTTATGGCCGAAGAGCTCGCTTTCAAGCAGGTTCTCCGGTATTGCTCCGCAGTTGATGGAGATGAAGGGCTTGCCTTTGCGCGGCCCGGCCTCATGAATCGCCTGGGCCACGAGTCCTTTGCCGGTCCCGCTTTCTCCGGTGATCAGGATGTTGCTCTTGTTCGGGATCACCTTCTCCATGAACGTAAAGACCTTCTGCATAGGCTCGGAGGTGCCGATGATGTTCGCGAATGCCTCGTGCCGCTGGCTTAATTCCTGGCGCAGGATCTGGTTTTCCATCTGAAGATCGCGGCTTTGAAGAATTCTCCTGATGGTCAACCTGATTTCGTCATTGATAAAAGGCTTGGTAATGTAGTCTGAAGCCCCTGCCCGCATCGCTTCTACGGCCGAGCCCACTGAAGCAAAGGCGGTCATCATGATAACCGATGTGTCCGGGCTGATCTTCTGGGATTGCCGGAGGACCTCGAAACCGTCCATTTTCCCCATCTTGATGTCGGTCATGATGATGTCGAAATTTTCCTTCATGATCCGTTCCACGGCTTCTTCCCCGTTGTATGCCTCTTTGACAGCGTGACCTTCCTTCGTGAGAAGAATATTGAGCGCCTTGCAGATGTCTTTCTCGTCGTCTACGATCAGAATATTTGCTTTTCCCATGAATGTGGCTCCTTACGCTTTTACTCTTTCAAGGGGGAGAATGATGGTAAACGTCGTACCTTTTCCGACTTCGCTTTCTACGTGAATATCTCCCTTGAAGCGTCTGACGATGTCGTAACTCAAGGAGAGGCCGAGACCGGTGCCTTTGCCCGCTTCCTTGGTCGTAAAAAAAGGGTCGAAAATCTTTCGAAGCTCGTTTTGCGAGATCCCCATGCCGGAGTCGGCAAAGGATATCAGGATAGCTTCGCGCCCATGATCATCGCGGCCTTGCCGGGTCCCGACCCGTAACGTCCCGCCGTTTGGCATGGCGTCAAAGGCGTTAAGAATGACGTTGATGAAAACTTGGGACATCTGCCCCTCGTCAATCAGGATTTCGGGCAGCCCGGGGTCGAGGGAAACCGTGATCTCGATGGAGCTTTTCATGCGCTTGTCCAACCGCATCAGATCGAGTGTGGAATTGAG
This sequence comes from Nitrospirota bacterium, assembly GCA_027456925.1. Classification (GTDB taxonomy): domain Bacteria; phylum Nitrospirota; class UBA9217; order UBA9217; family UBA9217; genus JAJYKN01. The sequence continues at coordinate 17,601 of DAIDTZ010000063.1, read as the reverse complement.
AACATCGTTCAGCCGGGTCTCTTTGATGTTCAGCGAGTCGGCCCGGGCAAAGGTCGCCATGCGTCGCACGATATCGGATATTCTTTGAATGTGATTGTTGATGACGTCCAGGCTGTTTTGGGTGAATTCATCCTGCGCCATTTCCCGCAGGAGTTGGGCGAAGGTGGAGATGGAAGTAAGGGGGTTGCCGATTTCGTGAGCAACTCCTGCCGCCAGCCTGCCGAGCGCGGCGAGTTTTTCGGAGTGTATGACCTGCTGTTCGAGTTTCTTGGCTGTAGCAGTCCCCTTATCAACTTTGTCCTCAAGTTCTACCGTGTACTGTTTGAGCGCTTCCTCAAGCTGTACGCGCTTCGTTACGTTCGTGCTGCTTATGAGGACGCCGGGGATCCTGCCGTCGATCAAGAGCGGGTTGATGTGCATAGTCAGATAAATGGGAGCTTCCTGCAGGCCGGTCATACGGTAGTCCCTGAGCTCGAAGCTGCGGCCGGAAAGCGCCTGGTGCAGGATCGTTTCCATGGGAACGCCCTCATACGGCGGGAGCTGATCGGCAAAGAGCGAGAAAAAGGGCCTGCCGATGACCTCCGTTTTCGGACGTCCGTAGGTCAGTGCTTGTGCGGTATTGACCGTCCTGACGTTCAGGTCCTCGTCAAGGACCATGAGGTTTGTTTTGGTATTTTCGACGATGTTCTCGAGATAATCCTTTGCGATCTCGATCTCTTGTTCCAAGCGGCGATGATCCTCGAGGTGTTTCTCCTTTTCCTCGGCCTTGATCTTCTTTTTATAGGCCACGATGGTCGCTCCGGAAGCAACAATGGTTGTGCCGAAGATGGAAAGGATCAGCAGCGTGTAAAAACGCCTGCTCTTTTGCATGAGCGCGATGACGTCGGAGTAGGGCGCGGAAACGACCACGATCCACGATTTCCGGGCAATCGGCAGTTTGTAGAAAGCAGCAAGCTTGTTCGCCCCGCCCGGCGCTTCATAGTATCCGAATGTATCTTCCCTGCCCTCGATCATCTTTTTCTCGGTGTCGAATGATTTGTGGCACTTAAAGCAGGTTGTATCGGTCTGGTAGAGATTTTTGCCCACCATCTGAGGTTGGGTGGGATGATAGAGCAGGGTGCCGTCGCTGTCCATCATCCAGGCGTAGCCCCGCGTTCCGGACTTGATAGGGGAGATGTAGCGCTTCGTAATTTCATCCATCGAGAGCACGGCAAGGATGGCCCCGCTGAATTCAGGCGGGTAGTGCTTCCGCAGCTGCCGGTAGACGGGAACTGCTATGATGAACTCCTTCATGACATCGTCGGTGCCGCGGATATCGAGCAAATCGGTCACCAGCTTTTCATTCCTGGGGAGGACCCGCGCCTGCTGAAAGTAACGGGTCTTCGAGTAGTTCCGTCGTTCTTTTTCCGGGTAAGAACTGTCGTAAAGCAGGGTGCCGTTCCGGTCAAGCACGCGGATAGTGACGAGCGCCTCATTCCGGAGGCTTGAGTTGATCGACTCGACCGCGGAGCGAACTCGAGGGTTCAGGCGGATGCGGTCTATTTCGGGGAACTGGGCGATCACCCGTATGCTCTTATACACGTGGTCCGTGAGACTTTCGATGTTCAGGGCTACTTCGCGTGCCAGCAGGAGCTGTTGTTTGTTGAACTGTTCAGCCATTTCTTCCTGCAAAGACTGGTGAAAAAACTGACCGAGGATGATGATAAGTGAGAGGACAACGAGAAGGGCGAGGATGAGCCCAGTCGGAGTGAGGAGTTCCTTTTTTTTGAGGAGGCCGATAAATCGTTGAAACATAGACTAATTTACTGCGAAATCAGTGCGGAAGTCAAGGAGTAAAAGGAGCGGGAAGTGACGGTGACCTTCTGCACCGCTTGAGATTTTTCCCTGGTCAGGGCGGCAGGCGCGAGGATTCCTGGATTTCCGTATTCCTTTGACGGTCCAGGGGAAGGGTGAACGTGAACGTACTGCCCTGCGACGGTTTACTCTTGACCCAGATCTCACCGCCATGGTATTCGACAATCTGCCGGGAGATGGTGAGGCCCAGTCCGGTGCCCTGGCTGTTGTTCGTAAGGGCGTCGTCGGAGCGGCGGAATTTCTCAAAGATCAGTTCCTGGTCCTCCAAAGGAATGCCAACGCCGGTATCTGATATGGCCACACTGATCCGGGACTGCGGGAACTGTTCATGATGCGCCGTGATTTCAATTTTCCCGCCCTGGGGGGTAAATTTGATCGCGTTTGAGAGAATATTAGTGAGGACCTGGATGATGCGGTCCCGGTCTCCGAACAGGAGCGGAAGTTTGTCGGTTACCTTTATGCTGAGGACCAGGCTTTTGTTATCGGCGAGGGACTGGATGCCCGATACCGAGGTTATAATGATTTCATTCAGGGAAACCGTGCTCATGTGCCAGCTCAGTTTTCCTGCCTCGATTTTCGTCAGGTCCAGGATGTCGTTGATCAGCCGCGTCAGCCGATCGGTTTCAGCGTTTATAATGCGGAGCTGTTTATTCCGTTTTTCCGCGGGCATCTTGGGTTTCATCAGGATGAGTTCTGCAAAGGCCTTGATGGACGTGAGCGGTGTGCGCAGCTCGTGGGAAACAGTGGATATGAAATCCGATTTAACCTTGTCCAACTCCTTCAATTTTCTGTTGGCCGTTTCAAGATCGCGGTTGGCGACGGCGAGGTTCTGGTTAGAGAGCTGGAGCCGCTCGTAGGCTTTGGTCAGATTTTCCGTTTTCTCGGCAACGCGGAACTCCAGGTTTCGATTCAGGTCTTCCAGTTCGTCCCTGTTTTTTTCGAGTTTCATCGCCATTTTGTCAAAGCTTTCGGACAAGACGCCGATTTCATCGTTTGAAATGAGATTGGCCCGCGTATCCAGTTTGCCTTTTTCAAGTTCCCTGATGACGTTTACCATGTGGCCGAGAGGGTTCGAAATGCTTGTGGCGAGCAAAATGCCGATGCCCGCTGCCAACAGGAGTGCTGCGATGGTGACGATAAAGATCAGATTGGACAGTTGCCACATCACCGGCTGGACGATGGAAATGTTGCCGAGGAGACTCGTCAATTCGGTTCCCATCCTGCGATAAACAAGGGCGCCCAAGGCGATCACCGGCGCCATGACCGTGGCAAGCAGGATGGACACGAGCCTTGTGCGCGTGTTGATCTTGATTACCCTCGATTCATCGATATGTACATTGCGTGTTTTTTCCGCCAGGATCTGACGCACGTGGTAGAGGAAGCGTTCGGTCAGAAAAAAGGAGAAGATCGGGAATACCGCGACCCCGAGGGTTGCATAAAGGCCCAGCCGCAGGTTCTCCCGGAGCGGCAAATTGCCGATCGTCCCCATATAGAGTAAATCGAGGAGACAGATGATCTCGTAGCGCACCAGGACCGATGCTGAATGGACAAGAGGAAGATTGAGAGCGCGGATCCGCGCCGCAGCCATGACATCATCAGGCGGCGTCAGCCGGCGCTCAAGATAGAACGAGAGCATTTCGATGGGGCGGCATTCCCATTTGTCGGTGAAAAAAAACAGGGTCCCGAACCCCAACGGCGTAAGAATGAACAGTGTGATGAAGACGTAATGAAACAGCTGCAAGGGTTTGAAGTCCATGCTGATGAGAATATAGGGGACCAGCGTGGTGAGGATGAGCGCGGCTATGACTACTTCAGTGTAGATGATTTTTTGAGATACGTTTAATTTCATAACATGAGAGATGGTTACGGGAACAACAGTTTGATGGCCGAGGTGCGAACGGCCTCCGGGTCAAGCCCGAGTTTCTCGATTGCCGAGGGGATGGCAACAAGAACGTCCTTGGCGGTCAGGATGTTTGCCGCCGCAAGTTTGTTCCGGTCTGCATCTTTCAAACCGGGGAATCTACTGACCGGTACGTCGTTCCGGGAGGTCAGCATGACGACCATTCTTGATTCTCCTTGAATGATCGGCAGGAACGTATAGTCCTTCACTTTTACCTTCCGGATGAAAGCTTCTGCTTCGTTTTCGGTAAAAAAGCCGCTGAACTCGGAAAACAGGGTCGAAAGCATGACCTCGACGGAAAGGGTGGCAATGTTGTTTTTAATGACCTGGTTAAAGAAGACGCCGTATCGGGAAATGCGGACCATTTCCCGCAGGAACAGATCGCGTTTATGCAGCGGAAGGTATGGCAGGACGTTGACGGAGTAAACCCAGTCGAAAGCCCCGTCCTTGATCCCGGACAGGTCCGTCACGTCCCCTTCCCTGAGTTCTATCTGGTCCTGGAGCCCCAGCTCGGTGTTCTTATTTCTGGCCAGATCGAGCGTTTGGGCGCTGAGGTCGATGCCGGTGGCGCTCACGCCGGGACAGGTCTTGACGGTTTCCCTGAGCACGGAACCGTCGCCGCAGCCCAGATCAAGGATGGTATGGCCGGAAGAGCCGCCCGATCTTTTAAAACAAGCGGCGGAAGCCCGCGACAGTTGTGAGGCGACCCGGGGGATATAGTCCCGGCCGATCTTGAGTTCCGTAATGCTGTCGAGCCCTACGCCTTTTCGATAGGCGTCTTTTGAATGCTGGACCGCCTTGGTAAAGTAGCTGACCATATGATAGAGGCCGAGGAGATCGGGGGCCGGGGTGTCCTGACGGAGCAAGGCGCCCTTCAGGGTGAGCATGTAACCCTTGCCCGATTTGCTGACGGTGCCCATCTTTTCGGAAAATTGGAGCCATCGTTCAACGCGGGTAATGTCATAGCTCATCTGGCCGGAAAGCTCCTCCGCGGTAATGGTCCGGTCCACGGGGATGCGGTCGAAGAAACCTACTTCGATCCCCTGGATGGTGGTGAGTGCGGCGCTGGCCTGGGTCAGGGTTGCCAAGAGCTCAGCCGCGCATTTTTTGACTTCCTGTGCGTCCATCAACACCTCCGGTCACATGATGAGCATTGTTTTGACCACGATTATACTGTAGATGATCCAGAGCGTGCCGAGCAGCACCCAGATGTAGATACTTGCCATCTTCATGCGGGACTCGTCGGACTGTTTGTTGGTGCGCCGGATCTGCCTGTCTTGTTGCTGCATTCGAATGAAGAATTCGCTGAACTGCGGATAGCGGTCCGGGGCGAGTTCGTACAGACGGGCCACGGTAAATGCCGCACCGGTCAAGGAAAAGGGGAAACGGCAGGAGGTATCGGTGTCGAACTCCAGCGACAGGATGTTCTTCAAGGTTGTCTTGTCTATTTTCCCCGCCTCGCGGTCATAGCAGAGGAGCATGTCTTCCCGGAGTGTCTTGAAGAATTGCCGGAACGGCCGTGCTTGCTCGAATTTGGCGTTGATAAGACTGGTTTCGTAATAGGTGCACGCCGTGACCGTGTCGCCTAGTTCGTAGTAGCAGCGTCCCATCAGGGCAAGGGTGTTGGCGAGCCCGGTTACGCCGTTGGGAAGGGGATGACTGAAGGCGTGTCCGGGTGCATCCAGAGTGCGGAACATTTCTTCCGCTTGGCGCAATTTAACGAGCGCTTGCTCAAAGCGATGCTCCTGGAAGAGAGTGTATCCGGCATTATAAAGCTCTTCCGCGGTCCGCCTTTTTATCAAGGTCGACATACTGTTTTTATGCAGGCAGGAGCTTTTTTATTTTGGAAAGTATCTCCATGGGGCTGAACGGTTTCACGATGTATTCGTCCGCACCGACTTCCTTGCCCCGCTCCTGCTCCGCCACCTGTCCTTTGGCGGTCAGCATGATTATGTAGGTTTTGCTGAGTTCAGGATCGTTTTTAATGATGCGGCATACATCATAACCGTTCATTTCCGGCATCATGATGTCAAGGAACAAAATGTCCGGCCGGACATTTCTGACTTCCTTAAGAGCTTCGGCCCCGTCTTTGGCCATCCAGAGTTTGTAACCCTCATCTTCGAGTAAATAGGTGAGCGCTTCCCGGATGTTTTCGTTATCATCGGCTATGAGGATTTTTTTGGGTTCCATAGAATTTGGTGTCAACCATTTAATGACTTGCTAACAAAAGATAGCTGTATTTCGCGAATTTGTCAAGCCGAAAGATTATCGCCAACGAGGATTATTTCTGAGAATGCCCGTGGGAAATCAAAATGCGGGACAAAATTTTCACATTGCCGAGATCACACATTGAAGTTGAAAATAGTTCATACTCGATGTATCATAGCCGTGCACGAAATGAGTCGCGTCCGGAAACGGTCGTGCGGCGGTCGGAGGAGAGTGCATCATGAACAATGCTCTGGATTACGCAGCGGTCCTCAAAAAAGCATTAAGCAGCGGCGGCGAATTCGCCGAAATCTTCATCGAACGGAGCTCGCCCTTTTCCATTGTCTGCGAGGACAGTAAAATCGAGAAAGTCGTTTCCGGGTTTGATCACGGCGCCGGCGTACGGCTTATCTTCGGGCAGCGCACGGCCTATGCGTATACCAACGAGCTGACGACCGAATCACTTCTCGAAATCGCCGACGCCGTTCGGCAGGCGGCTTCGAAGGGGGCCCGGGGGGCCGTTGTCGACCTTGCCCGGAAAAGACCTCGAAGGGATTTCTCCGTCCTGACGAACCCCCGGGACGTGGAAACCTCCCGGAAAGTCGATATTGTCTTGAATGCAAATAAAATCGCCACGAGCATCGATCGCCGCATCAGGCAGGCGCTGGTGACCTATCGTGAACAGTGTCAGCAAGTGCTGATTGCGAACTCAGACGGCGTCCTTGCGGAGGATGAACGCAACTATCTGACCGCGCTCGTCCATGTTGTCGCGGCGGACGGCACCGTGGTTCAGACCGGTTATGAGCCGGTCGGCGGGAACAGCGGCATGGAGCTGTTTGACCGTACGCCTTTGGACCAGGCGGCCGAGACTGCGGTGAAGCGGGCCGTTATGATGCTCACGGCGCGCAAGGCGCCGGCGGGCAGAATGCCGGTCGTACTGTCCTCGGAGGCCGGCGGGACCATGATCCACGAAGCAGTGGGACACGGCCTCGAAGCGGACCTGGCCCAGTCCGGGCTTTCGGTGTATTCGAACCGCATCGGGGACCGGATTGCCTCTTCGCTCGTCACGGTTGTGGATGATGCGACCATCGCGGGCAAACGAGGTTCCTTCCGCTTTGACGATGAGGGCGTTGACGCTGAAAAAACCGTGCTGGTGGACAAGGGGATCCTGAAAACGTTCATGTATGACCGGCTGACGGCCATGAAGGATGGAGCGCGTTCAACGGGTAATGGCAGGCGTGAATCCTACAAACACCGCCCGATACCGCGGATGACGAATACGATGATCGCGCCGGGAAACGCGGAACCGGGAGATATTCTCAAAGGAACGCCGCAGGGGCTTTTTGTCAAAAAAATGGGCGGCGGCCAGGTGAATACGGTGAACGGGGATTTTGTGTTTGAGGTGAGCGAAGGTTACCTGATCGAGAACGGCATGATCGGCGAACCCGTGCGGGGGGCAACGCTCACCGGAAACGGGCCGCAAGTGCTTCTGTCGATAGACCAGGTCGGGTCCGACCTGGGTTTCTCCATCGGGACCTGCGGGAAAGACGGGCAGGGGTCGCCGGTCAGTGATGCGCAGCCCACGCTCCGGATACCGGAGATAACGATCGGCGGAGTCGTTTCATGATGTATCGGGTTTGTCCGGTTTATTCCGTGGATCTCATGAACGGGTAAAATAACCAAACTAAGGGAAGAGACGCTTATGAGCATTCGCACGGCAATAATAACCCTGAGCGATAAGGGCGCAGCCGGGGAACGGGTTGATGAAAGCGGCAAGGTCATTCGTGAAATGATCAGGACCATCAACGCTTCCGTTGATCACTACGAGATCCTGCCGGACGATAAAGATCGTATCATTGAGTCTCTCAAGAGACTGTCCGACTCGGGGGCAATCGATCTCATCCTTACCACCGGCGGCACGGGCGTGGCCCCCCGTGATGTGACACCCGAGGCCACGCTTGCGGTAATCGACCGCATGCTTCCCGGCATGGCGGAGGCCATGCGCGCTGAAAGCTTCAAAAAGACGCCCCATGCCCTGATCTCCCGCGCCGTTGCCGGCATCAGAAAGCAGACCCTGATTGTGAACCTTCCCGGCAGTCCAAAGGCCGTACGGGAAAATCTTGCCGTCATTCTGCCAGCTCTTATCCACGCTGTAGAGAAAATGAAAGGGGACCCCGCCGATTGCGGGAATTCCTAAAACGTTTTTGACTCCGGTGAGCCGCTCACTTCTCCTGGCGGTCTTGGCTAAAAGCTCTTTTTCAGCCAAATCCCGCTGCCATTGACATGCTCCGGCAGATAGTATAGAATTTTGTCGTTCAGAACCCGGGATGCTATTTCAGCTTTTCGAGTAGAAATCGTGTCGAAAAATATCGTTCCTTCCGGCGGAATGGCCCGGTTCTTCGCACGAACATCATGAGGAGGCTATAATGTTTTGTCCGCACTGTGGTAAGGAAATTACGGAAGGCCAGTCCTTCTGTCAGCACTGCGGATCGCGTCTTGTTGAGCCGGGTCCATCTTTGGTCGCGTCACCAAGGGAAAAAACTCACTGGGAAAACCGGGAAGAGGTCGGTTTTTTTGCCGGGTTGTTTAAAACGATGAAAGACGCGCTGTTTACTCCCACCGCGTTCTTCCGGAAGATGCCGGTTTCGGGCGGTTTGACTGATCCCTTGCTGTATTCACTGATTGTCGGCATGGTCGGCATCATGGCGCATTATTTCTGGGATGTTCTTCTGTACAGCTCCATGCCGGACTTCCTGGAACCGGAGATGAAAACAGCTGCGGGCCGCAGTCTGGTCCACGGGTTCCGTTCCCCTTTTGCAGCCTTGGTAACGCCGTTTATGTTGATCTTCTGGCTTTTTGCGATTGCGGGGCTGCTCCATCTCTTTCTGCTCTGGGTCCGCGGGGCCCGGGCTGGATTTGAAGCCACCTTTCGCGTTGTATGCTACGGCGTGTCGCCATTTGTGTTCCTCATTGTCCCGTTCTGCGGAATGCCGATCTCGGCACTGTGGGTGGTGACGATCGCTGTCATCGGTCTCAAGGAAGCTCATGAAACAACGGGGGGGAGGGCCGCCTTTGCCGTTCTTTTCCCGTTTCTCTTCTGCTGCGGGCTTCTCCTGGCGGCACTTGCCCTGTTCATGGGCGCGGTGGCAGCATCGTTCGGCAGCATGATGCATTTTTTCCAGTAGCGTTCCCATGCGAGTCTTTTTCAAGAAGAGATCAGCCGGCCAGATAGAGTTCGGCGTCATCTATGGGGTGATTGCCCTCCTTACCCTCTGCGCCGCCAGGTTATTGCCGATCCTGTCGATTGTTCCTGCCTGCACCTTCAAAGGACTTACCGGCATCCCATGCCCCACTTGCGGAGCCACGCTGGCGGCATTGTATTTGTCGCAAGGCGAGATAGCAGCTGCTCTTGCTATGAATCCGCTGACCACTCTCGGCTTTATGGCTGCAATCCTGTATTTTCTCTATAGTGTCGCGACCTTGGCGTGCGATCTGCCGAGAGTCAATTTCCTCTTCACCGATCGAGAAACAAACATGGTTCGGGCGGCTCTCGCCATTCTTTTATTCGCGCAGTGGGTCTATCTTATCCATACCTTGTGATCAAAACTTTCTCTCCTGGCCTTCCAAGCCAATAATATTATTTACATTTCCCCATCAGTATGTTAATATTACAATCTTTTAGAATATCCTGTACTTATGGGCTGTTGCGGAGGTTAGGGTGGGCCGCGTAGTCATAGGCGTAGACCTCGGTGGTACGAATTTAAGGACAGGGCTTTTGAGCTTCGAGGGCGATATTCTCGATAAGCGCAAGGAAGCAACGTATGCTTCGGATGGCTGGAAAAAAGTCGTCCAGCGTTTGACGCAAAACATCGAGCGACAGCTGGAGATCGCTGCTCAGCGGGGGTTTTCTGTTGTTGCCGTTGGCGTGGGAGCTCCCGGCGTCATCCAGGCGGACCGGGGCGTGGTTGTGAAGTCCCCCAATTTTCCTGACTGGAACAACCTTCCGCTCAAGGATGAACTGGAAAAAGCGCTCAAGCTTCCCGTTACAATAGAGAACGATGCGAATGCGGCCGCTTTGGGAGAACAGTGGCGCGGGGCAGGGAGCGGCATTGGCAGCATGATCCTGCTGACGCTCGGTACCGGTGTCGGCGGGGGTATCATACTCAATAAGCAAATATGGCATGGAGCCGACGGCATGGCAGGAGAAATCGGCCACATGACGATCCTTCCCGACGGCAGGCTCTGCGGGTGCGGGAATACCGGTTGTCTTGAAATGTACGCGTCGGCCCGGGGTATCGTGCAGAGTTACCAGGAGGCCGGGGGAGCGCCCATAAACGGCGCGGCCGAGATCACGTCGGTCCAAGTCTATCAGGCTGCCCGGGAGGGCAATGAACTGGCGATTCGGGTGATGCAGGACATGGGACGCATGCTTGGGGTCGGCATTGCGAACCTGATCAACATATTTAATCCCGAGTTGGTTGTGATCGGAGGCGGCGTGAAGGACGGGTGGCCGCTGTTTATCGGCGCGACAAAGGCAGAAATCAGAAAGCGGGCGTTCGAAGTCCCAGCTGAACGAACGGAGATAGTCCCGTCCCGTTTGGGTGACGATGCCGGGATGATCGGGGCTGCGGCCGTAGCGCTGCAGAAGATCGGCAATAAAGACTAAATGATGAATCAATGACGAGGGCGAGAAGCACCTTGGAGCTGTAAGGACGAACTGTTGCTCCGATCTTCCAAATTATTGTTTCGTCGATTTTTTTTATCTGTAAGGAACTATGGCAAGTACGAATATCAGGAATTTCTGCATCATCGCACATATTGACCACGGCAAATCTACTCTCGCCGACCGGATTCTCGAATATACCGGCGCTCTTTCGGACCGGGAAATGGCCGCTGCAGGCAGCGACCAGGTGCTTGACGATATGGACCTGGAACGAGAGCGGGGCATCACCATCAAGGCCCATGCCGTTCGCCTCCATTATAAGGCTTCAGACGGCAAGGACTATATCCTGAACCTGATCGATACGCCGTGACATGTGGACTTCACCTACGAAGTGTCCCGCAGTATGGCTGCTTGCGAGGGCGCGCTCCTCGTGGTGGACGCATCGCAGGGCGTTGAGGCCCAGACGCTGGCCAATGCCTATCTTGCGATCGATCATAATCTGGAGATGATACCGGTCATCAACAAGATCGATTTGCCGAGCGCGAACGTAGAAGAAGTCAAGCACCAGATCGAGGATATCGTCGGGCTCGATGCATCGGGCGCCATTCCGGCCAGCGCCAAGGCGGGGATCGGAACAAAAGAGATCCTTGAATCGGTTGTCAAAAATATTCCGTCGCCTGCCGGTGACCCTGATGCGCCGCTCCGGGCGCTGTTGTTCGATTCCTGGTACGATACCTATCAGGGCGTAGTTATCCTCGTCCGCGTGGTCGACGGAACGGTGCGACCGAAACAGAAGATCAAACTCTACTCGAATTCATCCGTCTATGAAGTTCAGTCCGTCGGGGTCTTTACTCCCAAGATGCAACCGACCCCGGAGCTTTCGCAGGGCGATGTAGGGTGCATCATCGCCGGCATCAAAAAGGTTTCGGATGCCAAGATCGGCGATACGGTCATGGATGCCGACCGCACGGCTGATGGACCGCTCCCAGGGTATAAAGACGTGAAACCCATGGTCTTTGCCGGCATCTACCCGGTAATCAGCGAAGACTATGCGGATTTGCGCGACGCTTTGGAGAAATTGCGGTTGAACGACTCGTCCTTCACCTACGAGCCGGAAACCTCGCTGGCCCTCGGGTTCGGGTTCCGGTGCGGGTTCCTGGGCCTTTTGCACATGGACATTATCAAGGAACGGCTTGAACGGGAATTCAAGCTCGATCTTATTCCCACGGCGCCGACCGTGGTCTACCGGGTGACGAAGAACAGCGGAGAAACCGTCATGGTCGATAACCCGGCCAAACTGCCGGGGATCCAGGATGTCCAGCGGATCGAGGAGCCCATGATCATGGCTTCCCTCATTACGCCCGAGCAATACGTGGGTTCGCTCATCGCCCTGTGCCAGGACCGACGGGGTGTTCAGAAAGAGATCACTTATATCACCAAGGACCGGGTGCTCATCAGCTACGAACTTCCCCTGAATGAGATCGTGATGGATTTTTACGACAGGCTGAAATCGCTGACGAAGGGATACGCCTCGCTCGACTATGAACTCTCGGGTTATGTTGAGTCTGATCTCGTGAAACTCGACATGCTCCTGAACGGCGAACCGGTTGATGCGCTCTCACTCATTACTCACCGGGACAAGGCCGCGATCCGGGGCAGGCAACTCGCCGAGAAGCTTAAGGAGGTGATCCCGCGTCAGCTCTACGAGGTTGTCATCCAGGCGGCTATCGGCGCCAAGATCATCGCGCGCGAGACCGTGAAGGCACTGCGCAAAGATGTGACTGCCAAGTGCTACGGCGGCGATATCACGAGAAAGCGCAAACTTCTCGAAAAACAAAAAGAAGTAAAAAAGAAAATGAAACAGGTCGGGAGCGTGGAACTCCCGCAGGAGGCGTTCCTGGCGGTTCTCAAAGTCGGGGAGTGATTTTCGTAACGTGCAGGTTTTACATTGAAAATTTCAGTCTGAAATTCATAATGACGGGTTGCTGAACGAATCCGTCCAGGAGGCAGGATGTCTGAAGCTGAGTTGGAAAAAGAAAAGACAAAGACGTTTTACAAAGAATGGGTGGAGCCCTTTCTTATCGCTGCAGTCGTGGCTTTGTTCATCAGGCAATTCGTTGTCGAGGCTTTCAAGATACCGTCGGGTTCCATGATCCCCACGCTGACCATAGGCGACCATCTGCTTGTAAATAAATTCATTTACGGACCGAGAATTCCCTTCACCGATACGAGGCTTTTTACCTGGAAGGAACCGAAACGCGGTGATGTCATTGTCTTCAAATACCCGGAGAATGAGAGCAAGAATTTTATCAAGCGGGTCGTCGGTCTGCCGGGCGATAAAATACAGATAATCGATGGAAAATTATTCATCAACGATCAGGCTGTTCAGATAAAACCGATTAGCGGCCCTCATGATAAAAGCTTGGAGGAGGGGCCGTCGTTCGGTAAACCGATGTTCTACGAAGAGCAACTGGGAACGGTTTCGCACATTATGCAGTATCTTGTCGATCAGTCCGGCAAAAACGACGGCCCTTGGCTTGTGCCCGAGAATTCGGTTTTCGTGATGGGTGATAACCGCGACAACAGCCAGGATAGCCGGTTCTGGGGGTTCGTGAAGGAAAACAAGATTCTCGGCAGGGCCTTCATCATCTACTGGTCCTGGGACGGGCCCGATAACTGGGTGCGGTGGGAACGGATCGGAAGACTGATACGGTAATTAATTGGAAGGGAGCATTACGATGTCAAATCTCTCAACGGAACGAGGCATGGTCAGTTTTAAAGTGTTGTTTTGGCTCCTGGTCTTGTTTATTGTCGTCCATATCGGCATTAAACTGGTGCCCATGTACATCGATTCCGAGCGCATGAAGGATGAAATGTCGGTTAAGGCGGAACTGGCGCAAACTCTCAAGGACAATGAAATCCTGGCTAATCTGGTGCAGAAGGCGAAAGAACTGGACCTTCCTATCGGGCAGGAAGATATCGTGCTGACCCGGAACGAGGACACCCACATGATGAAAATCAGCGCGAAGTGGGACGTGACCGTACATTTCTTTTTTGATGTGTACCCTCCGTACACGACAAGAACGTACCATTTTGCGCCAATCATCGAGGCGGATTACTCGCGCAAATTTTAAGACGAAGCCCGTTTGTGTCTGAGGCAGGCAGCGACGGGTGATGGGTGACTTGCATGATACGCAGCATGACTGGATACGGAAGAAAGGAAGTGGATGAAGCATCAGTCCACTTTGTCATAGAGGTCCGTTCACTCAATAACCGCTACCTCGATGTTCAGGTGAAGTCGCCCCGGAACCTTGCTGCAATGGAAGCGCGCATAAAAAAGAGCGTGCAGGAGCACTTTTCCCGCGGCCGCTTTGACGTTTTCATTACTCGAAACGGCGAACATGCAAGAAACGGGAAGCTTGTCGTAAATGAGCCGCTGGCGGAACGCTATATCAGCGCTCTGAATGACCTCAAGTCCCGCTTCGGCTTGAGCGGAGAAGTGGAACTTTCAATGATCGTTGGTTTTCAAGACATCATATCCGTGACTGAAGAACAAGAGGATGCCGATGCACAGTGGAACGTCCTGTCGAAAGGTCTTGCGCAGGCCCTCGAGGAGTTGAACAAGATGCGCACCGAGGAGGGCTCTGCGTTGGCCCGGGACATCCTGGAGCGTCTCGAAATCATCGACCGGCTGATCAGCGCAATTCAGACAAAGTCCCCTGCCACGGTCGAATATGCCAGAAAGCGGATGTCGGAGACCCTGAACAAGCTCCTGACGGAGCAGCCTGATCCCGCGAGACTGGCCCAGGAAATTGCGATCCTGGCCGAGCGCACGGATGTGACGGAAGAGCTGACCCGGCTGAAAAGCCACCTGAGGCAATTCCGGTCGCTCCTGGGCGATGCGGCGGGCGAGGCCGTGGGCAGGAAACTCGATTTTTTGCTTCAGGAAATGGGACGCGAAGTAAATACCATCGCTTCCAAGGCAATGGATGCGGAAATCGCCATGGATGTCGTGAATGCCAAGGCGGAGTTGGAAAAAATTCGAGAACAGGCTCAGAACATTGAATAACGGCATGGTAAACAACCTGGTCAATATCGGATACGGCAACATGGTGATGGCGACGAAGGTCGTTGCGGTCCTCTCCCCCTACTCAGCCCCGATGCGCCGTCTCAAGGAAGAGGCAAAGGAACGCAAGATGCTCGTTGACGCCACCCAGGGAAGGAAAACCCGGGCCATTATTATTACCGACAGTGATCATGTCATCCTCTCTGCGGTGCAGGTTGAAACGCTTATGCAGAGATTCACGGGCAGAGGTGAACAGTGAACAAGACACGGGGACTGCTGTTCGTTGTTTCCGCGCCTTCCGGCGCCGGGAAGACGAGTCTATGCAGGGCGATCACCGATTCCCTGGAAGGACTCACGCACTCCATCTCCTACGCTACGCGCAAGCCGAGGCCCGGTGAAACCGACGGCCGAGATTATTATTTTGTCAGCCCGGAGCGCTTTCAGGAGATGATCAAAGCCGGGGATTTTGCCGAATGGGCGGAAGTGCATTCCAACCTCTACGGCACGTCGCGGCGGGTCCTGGACGATATGATCGCGAAAGGCATCGACGTTATTCTCGATATCGATACGCAGGGCGCCAAGCAGATCAAGTCGAAATACGATACAGCGGTGTTCATCTTTATTATGCCGCCATCGCTCGATATTCTGGAGGAGCGGCTCCGGAACCGGAAGTCCGACCACGAAGACGAGATCAGAAAACGGATGCGCCGGGCGCGCGAAGAGATAAGGGACTACGCCCTGTACGACTACATTGTCGTCAACCGTGACTTTGACCGGGCCCTGGCCGAGCTCCGGTCAATCGTCATGGCGGAGCGATGCCGGACCCGGCTGGCGGATACGCAATGGATTGAAAAGTTGATCTGACCGATCTCGAACTAATCTGATACAATACAAGAATAGAGGAGAATGCCAATGCAAAAAATAGCTCAAGACCTGATTTCACTTCCCATCGAGATGAACGACAAAATTGCCGACACGAAATTCCGTCTCGTGCACATCGCATCGCAGCGGGTCCGGCAACTGACCGCCGGCGCCGTGCCGCAGGTAAATTCGCGGTCCATCAAGGACGCGACTGTCGCCCTCGAAGAAGCCGTGGCCCACAGTTTCAAGATCCTGGTGGGCGAAGAAGCGATAAAAGCAAAGGAAGAGTTCCGCAAGCAGGAAGAACGGGCGAAGCTTGAAGAACAGCTCTCGGCCAAGGAAGAAGAAATCCGCAAAGAGCTCAGCGCGTATCTTTCGGAGACGCAGGAAGAGGAAGTCGGTGAGCCGGCCGAAGGGGATGCGGATGAGGAAGAGGCTGCCGACGGACCCGAAGAGGCTGACGAAGCGCCCGAGGAGTAGACGGTTGGAACAGCGTGACCTGTTGTTCGGCAAACGGATATTGCTCGGTGTAACGGGCAGCATCGCCGCATACAAGGCCGTCGAGATTATGCGCAGACTGAAGGACCGGGGCGCCGAGGTCCGCGTGGCAATGACCAGGAACGCCACGTCCTTCGTTTCCCGCCTGACCTTCGAGACGCTGAGCGGTGTGCCGGTGCTGTGCGAAGAGTTTCGGCGCGACGAGCAGACCGCCATCGGGCATATCGAAATCACCGACAATCTGGACCTCGCCCTGATCGCGCCCGCCACAGCCAATATTATCGGTAAGATCGCCGCGGGCATAGCCGACGATTCCCTGACGACTGCCGTGATGGCGCTTGATTGCCCGCTGCTCATCGCCCCCGCCATGAATGACAGGATGTATCGCAACCGGGTGCTTCGAAAGAACATCAAAACCCTTGCAGAGATGGGGGTGAAGTTCGTCGAACCCGACTGTGGCAGCCTCGCATGCGGAGTGATCGGCGAGGGCAGGCTCGCGGAGACGGACCGGATCATCCAGGACCTTTCTTCGCTTTTGCTTTCAAAAGACCTTTCCGGACGGACCGTGTTGGTTACCGCCGGACCGACCCGGGAGCCCATTGATGCCGTCCGGTTCATCAGCAATGCTTCGACGGGTAAAATGGGGTATGCGCTTGCAGTTGCGGCAAAGGAGCGGGGCGCCGATGTCATACTCATTTCGGGTCCTACCCAGCTCGCTCCGCCACAGGGGGTGAAGATGATTTTCGTCGTCACTGCGCAGGACATGCAGGCCGCCGTCAAAGAGCATGCGCGGCAGAGCAGCCTCGTTATCATGGCCGCCGCGGTTTCCGATTTTGCACCCCTGCAGTCCTCCGGCCGCAAGATCAAGAAAGAGAGCGCTTCCTTGTCCCTGCAGCTTGAGCGGACGGTGGATATCCTGCGGGAACTCGGAAGAGAAAAGGACCATCCGTTCCTTGTGGGGTTCGCCGCGGAAACCGACGATGCAGAAGAAAATGCAGTAAAAAAATTGAGGGACAAAAACCTCGACATGATCGTCATGAATGATCTGCTGCGGCAGGGATCGGGTTTTGCCGCTGATACCAATGCTGTGACGATCATCGATCGGTCCGAAAAAAAAATTGAGTTGCCCACCATGCCGAAATCCGATGTAGCCCGCATCGTGATAAACGCCGCCATCGCACTTATGCAGCAGACTCACTGATCCATCAGTTCCCCGTGTCACGCCGCTGACTTTGCTCCGATGTCTCTTGACAAATGAGTTTAGTCTATTATAATGCTTGCTGGTAGATTCGCGGTTCCGAACGAAGTACGTCAGAGACAGGATCACAATGGACCATATCGAGCTTTTGCAGAAGACCGCGCTCTTCAGGGGCAGCAGCAGAGAAGAACTGGATCTCATCGTGGGGCTGTTTAAGGAGCGACAACTTCAGCCCAATGCGACCATTTTTGCCGAAAAGATGCCCGCAGAAGCGCTCTATATTGTAAGGAGCGGATCGGTCAGGATCACGATCATGGTCGGCGAAGGTGAGGAAATCGGGCTCCTGCTGCTCGGAC
>DAIDTZ010000062.1 GCA_027456925.1 Nitrospirota bacterium | reverse complement strand
TTTCTCGACAGCGTGCGCGTCCGCGAGGGATATATCCAGGCGGGGTCCGTCATTCGCCTGGGACAGACCGAGATGGTCTTCTCTCCCCTGGAGGAACGCATCGAAAATCTCCGCAGTTCCTCGGACCGGTTCGGCGGCCTGATCGGAGCTTCCCTGCCCATGCGCGAGGTCTTCGGCATCCTGGAGCGCGTAGCGCCCGTTGACATCACCGTGCTCATCCAGGGCGAGACCGGCACCGGGAAAGAGCTCGCGGCCCGGGCCGTCCACGCAGGCAGCCGGAGAGCGGCGGGGCCTTTCGTCGTGTTCGACTGCGGCGCTGTTGCGCCGAACCTGATCGAGAGCGAGCTCTTCGGCCATGAAAAAGGCGCGTTCACCGACGCGGTCAAATCGCGCCAGGGCGCCTTCGAGCTTGCCGACAACGGCACGCTGTTCCTGGACGAAGTCGGAGAACTCGCCGCTTCCCTCCAGCCCAAGCTTTTGCGCGCTCTTGACCAGCGCGAAGTGAGGCGCGTCGGCGCGGAGCAGCCCGTCAAGGTAAACGTGCGCGTTGTGGCGGCCACGAACAGGGAACTCGAACAGGAAGTGAAGGCCGGAAAGTTCCGCGAAGACCTGTTCTATCGGCTGTCGGCCGTAACAATATTCCTGCCGTCGCTGCGCAGGCACAAAGAAGACATCGAACTGATCGCCGGGCATTTGCTCGCCGGCATATCCAAGGAAGCCGGCAAAAAGCTCGCGGGTTTCTCGCCCGAGGCCCTGGCCGCGCTCACGGCCTATTCCTGGCCGGGCAACGTTCGGGAGCTCAAAAACGTGATCGAGCGCGCTGCGGCGCTGTGCGACGGGGACCGGGTCGAGGTAAAAGATCTCTTCCTTTCCCAGGGAAAAAAGACAGCGACCTTCGAAGGCCTGAGCGGCAAGACCCTCGAAGAGATCGAGAAGGCGGCCATCTACGCCACGCTCAAGTCCGTTTCAAGCAACAAGACCGAGGCCGCAAAGGTGCTCGGCATTGCCTACTCCACGCTGTATGAGAAAATGAAAAAGTACGGGATCAAGGAATAACCTGCCTTTTTTCTCAGCGTATAATCGCTGCCACCCCGATCATTGCAGTAATGCCCAGTATTGAAAAAAACATCCAGGGCCGCGATCTTTTGAATGAAAGTCTCGGGTAAAGAACGCCCGAAACCGTCTTCACCGTGAGATGGGGCCAATACTCCCTGCCGGGTTTGAGCATCCTGCTCTGGACGCGGAACAACAGCCACGCAGCGTCGGGACCGAAGGACGCCGGCTTCGGCCTGATCCAGAGGTCCTCCGTGGACAGGGTCCCGGTTGTGCTGCTGCAGCCCAGGGCCGTCACGGGCACGCTCACCCACGTTGCTTTTCTCCACCACGGAAGTTTGATCACCTTTCCCGGTCTGGCGTAAATGACCTTTGCATTCCTCTTTATTGGCGCCGACAAATCGAGCAGGACCTTCTGGATCGCTTCCTTCATTTCGTATGCGCTCTGAAATCGTTTGGTCATGTCCGGCGCGAGCGCTTTTTTGATGATCGCCGCAGTCTCTTTGCTCATCTTCGGGTTCACCTGCCTTGGGTCCCGTAATTCCCGCGGGTTTTGCGGGGGGTGCTCTCCCGCGAGGCAGTAATACAGCGTGGCGCCGAGCGAGAACAGGTCCGAACGAACATCGGTCTGGCCCGTGCCGTACTGCTCCGGCGCGGCGTATCCCGGGGTGCCGTACACGTAGGTGTCCTCATCCTGTTCATCCTTGAAGAAACGGGCGATGCCGAAGTCGATCAGTTTCACTCTCCCGTCGCGGGTGATCATGAAGTTCGAGGGCTTCGTGTCCAGGAACACGATGGGCCGCGGCTTCTGCACGCTCAGGAAGTGCATGGCCCTGCAGATCTGGATGGCCCAGGAAAGCGCCAGCTGCTCGTCCACAGGTTTCTTTCGCCGGTTTTCCAGCATTTGTTCCAGCGTCCTGCCGCGGATGTACTCCATGACGATGTAAGAGGCGCCCTGCTGCGAGAAATAATCATAGACCTTCGGCAGGTTCGGGTGCGTCAGTCGGGCCAGTATCTGCGCCTCGGTCTGGAACTGGACGAGCGCTTCTTGGACTTTGGCTGCCCGGAGTTTGCCCGTTCGAAGTTCCTTAACTGCCAGGGTTTTGCCCCCTTGAGTACGGTCCGCGACCTTGTACACGCATCCCATCCCGCCTTTGCCCAGGAGGCCGACGATCTCGTATCGTTTTTTAAGAAGACGGTTCATAAGCTTTCTCGGAAATCAACGGTTCCTCCCCTTCATCCCGGCTGTTGCCAAAACGCCGGGACAAGCAGGGAGGATCAAGGACTTGCACCCGCGTTATCGCAAGAGCAGATGTGGGGATGGGTCTCGTGGAATCGGCAAGAAACCCATCCTC
>DAIDTZ010000061.1 GCA_027456925.1 Nitrospirota bacterium | reverse complement strand
GTCGATTTCACGTGTCTTAACTGTACATCAGTTTTCGCTCAAGGTCTTTCGAGCGGGAGATGCGTTTTGCCTCATCGAGAGTCAGGAGTTCCGCTTTGCAGAGCTGAATGAGATGCTGGTCCATTGTCTGCATGCCGTATTCGTCGCGTCCCTTTTCGATGTACTGCTCGATCTCGTCGAGTTTATTGTCCCGGATACACGCCTTAATGGAGGAGGTTGCATACATCACTTCAAGGACGGGAAGGATCGTTTCGTCTTTTTTTCCTCTTACAAGCCTCAGGGAGATAACCGCGATAAGGCTCTCCGCCAGCCTTTGCCTGATATTCTCATGCGCCGGGGGCGGAAAATAACCAACGATACGGTTGATGGACGAAGCCGTATTATTGGTATGAAGCGTGGATAACACGAGATGCCCCGTCTCCGCGGCCTTCACACAGGAGTCTACTGTTTCGAGATCGCGCAATTCTCCGACCATAATGACGTCCGGGTTCATACGCATTGCAGACCGTAATGCAACGGTGAAACTTTCCGTATCGATACCTACTTCCCTCTGGATAATGCAGCTTTTGTTCGAAGCGAACAGAAACTCGATCGGGTCCTCGATCGTAATGATATTGTAGTCGAAATTATCATTGATAAACCTCATCATCGAAGCAAGCGTCGTTGATTTCCCGTTGCCGGTCGGCCCGGTGACGAGTATCAGGCCGTTCGGAGCCTGCGCAATCTTGCCGAGCACCGGCGGAAGATTCAGCTCCTCGAACGTTCCGATCTGGTGAGGGATAACGCGCATGACAACGCCGAGACTGCCGCGCTGACGGAAAATGCTGACCCGGAAGCGGCCGACATTCGCCAGGGTATAGGATGTATCCAGTTCCTTCAAATCTTCGGGCAGTTTCCGGTTGTGCTGCTCCATGACCGCGTTTGCGACGAACTCGGTGTCTTTTCTCGTCAAGTTCCCAAGCTTGGAGCGAATAAGATGTCCGCGCGCCCGGAACATCGGCGGGTTGTCGACCTCAAAGTGAATGTCCGAAACCTTTTTTTCGAAGGCAATGTTCAGAATCTGGTTAAATACGGTAACATCCATGGCGCTTTTGTACCTCCGCGTTTTATCGTGGTCGAAGACACATCCCTGTCTCTATGATGTTTTCTGGGCCGCTTTCGCTACCTGTCTGCGGAAAATCGCATATTCCAGAACAATGCCCGCCTGCAGAGAAAGGAGCTCGAGCATATCGAGCCGCACGGGAGACGCCTCGTTCTGCCCGAAATCCCCGTATATCACTGCTGCGACCCTTCGATCGCTTATCAAGGGCAGCAGAACGATGGCGGGACTCAAGGGCTTGCCTATTTCTGCAAAAAATGTCCTGAGCGTTTCATCGCTGCTCTCTCCGTAATAGACCCGCCCTTTTTCGATAACGTCACGGAACACCGAAGGCTTTGAAAGCTGGATCTTCAGCCGGTCCGCCGGAGTCGGGCCCATGCTTTTTTCGGAACTGATCCCTATGGCCCGTTCACCGATCAATTCGGTCGCACGGACGACAAGCGTGACCGCGCGTTCGAACATCTCGGAAACCGCCGTGAGGACCACGAGCGCCGCATCGGAAGGAACCTTGATCTTGCTCAGGGACGCGATGCCGTCTCTCAGTTTCCTGCCGTAGATATCGGCATCCTCGTGCCCGCACTGAAAACCCTTGACATAGGACGTGAACGCGTCGACAAACTGTATCGTTTCCTTGATGTACCTTTCTCTCCGGCCTTCTTTCGACGGTTTGGGGAGGACAGCCCTCACGCCCTCACGGTACGATTGAAGGATGAACTCACTGTCCTGAGGAGAGGCGAATTGGATCACGGGAACCGCGGAGTATTTTGCGCTCACCGTCTTCCTCAGGCCTGCAATTTTTTCCCGGGAAAACCCGCCCTCGGCTTGCACGGGATTGTCAAAGACAACGAGAGGCATTCTCGCGGAAAGAAGGCACTGTGATACCATCCGGTCGAGCTCCTTTTCGTCGTCTGTGGCGAATGTGAGCACTCCCTCATCGTTACAAAGAGCCATGACTGAATGACGGATCAGCGTATCATTGCTGAACATGACGACAGCCTTGCTCGCCTGCTTCTCCGCAGCATCGGGCGCAGCCTTGCGACCCACGGATTTCCTCACAAAAGAAACAAAAGCCTCCTGCTCTTCGAGAGAAAAATCCGGGAGCAATTCTTTTATTGTCTGGCGATGGATTGCGACCGGATCAAAGATTTCCATTTCGGAAACCGGCCGGGGTATTTTCTTCTCAAGCCGGTCGAGGTCGGCAAGCCCGAGATCATCGGCGGTAACTATCGAACGTTCTCCTTTTGTTTGATCCTCGCTTTCCTCGGGAAGGACATCGGCATAGAGCGCCTCAAGGGAGGGAACGTCTTTTCCGGCCGCGCGGTCACGTTCCCGCTCGTCTAGGATGCGAAGTGCATCCATCAAAACCATCTGGGCATCAACTTCCAGGCCCAGCTCTCCTTCGGTAGAAACGACGGGCGTGTCCGTCTCGAACGTAAAGGTGCCCTTCGTCCAGCTCATCAGCTCGACGATCGTCATCTCGACCAGCTTTTTGAGTCCCCTGCGGGCGTCTTCTTGCTTCAGCTTGCCCATTTGTATCAGCGTAACAAGAAGGGGGATGTTTTTTTTATACGTATTCTTCTTGTCGCCCAATGCCTGCTTGAGATCGTCAATGGTTATGGCGCCCATCTTTACCAGGACGGTCCCGATGCGGACGCTGTTGTTAAAATGATTTGCACCGACGATGTATCCGCTCCTGAAAACAATCTTGCTCTCCCCTTTGTTCCCCTGAACGAAAAAAATACCCGATTTCCTCGTTGTGTGGACCAACTGGATAATGTCTACTAGGGACAGATGTTCTAAATCTCCGGTAAACGCCATGTCTATAATCCCTCAGGGGTACTGAATATCAGACTGGAAAGCACACGTTTCATCAACAAGATAAAATCGACCATCGTAAAGTCCCTCGGAGACTTCCTGTACTTGGAACGGGATTATCCTGATCAGAAGGACTAACTACCGTGGATTATATAATGATAGGGGATAATTATCAAGTGCGCTTCTAAAAACATCTAAGAATAAACAGAATCATGAATTGGCAAATATGTTTTCCGGTTAAAGCTACAAAAACCTTTTTTATGGCAGCGGCCCTCATATAATCAACCCCTCCACCTCCAGCCGGCACGGTCCCGTGAC
>DAIDTZ010000060.1 GCA_027456925.1 Nitrospirota bacterium | reverse complement strand
CAAGGTGAGATTCAATGATCTTCCCCGGGGCGCGAACATCGGGACGAGCAGTCTTCGGCGTCAGGCCCAGATCATGAGCCTCCGCCCGGACTTCGTGATCCACCAGCTTCGGGGCAACGTGGGCACGCGACTGCAGAAATTGAAAGAGGGAAAGTTCGACGCCATCATCCTCGCTGCGGCCGGCGTGAAGCGGCTCGGCCTTACGGAAAACGTTACGGAGTACCTCTCGCCGGAGCTCAGTCTGCCGGCCATCGGCCAGGGCGCTCTCGGGATCGAGTGCCGGGTTGATGACCGGGAACTGAACGATATGATCTCGTTCTTCAACCATGCGGACAGCCGCACGTGCGTTATGGGCGAGCGCGCGCTCCTCCGGAGGCTCGAAGGCGGATGCCAAGTCCCGATTGCGTGCTACGGCCAGGTGAAGGACGGGAAACTGCATCTCACCGGCCTTGTGGGCAGCGTTGACGGAAAGCGGATCATCAAGGACGCAATCGTTGGCGAGCCGGACAAAGCGGAAAAGCTCGGCGTTATTCTTGCGGAAGCGCTTCTTAAAAAGGGAGCGGATGTTATCCTTCGCGAGGTCTACGGAAACAATACCGATTTCAGCGGCAATAATCTTTTAGAAAACTAAATTATCGCGCCAAGGCGCAAGGGACGCCAGGAGAACCTGATTCTTACCTTGGCATTTCCTTGCGCCTTTTGCTGCCCCCGGCGTTTACACGTGCGACAGCTGGCGTAGCCTGCTATCCGGCGAAAACACGGCCATAAACGAGTGCAGGACTCGTCCTTGCGAGAGAAAGAATCTGCTGTTATGACCCCACTAATCGGGAAAGTATATCTCATCGGAGCCGGCCCCGGCGATCCCGGGCTCATCACGGTCAAAGGTCTGGACTGCGTGAAGAAGGCGGACGTGATCATCTACGACTATCTTGCGAACGAGCGTCTTCTTGAGCAGCGCAGGCCCGATGCCGAACTTATCTACGTGGGGAAACAGGGGGGCAGGCATACCCTGCCGCAGGAAGAAATCAACTCCCTCATCGTCACGAAAGCGCTGGAAGGGAAGGTCGTCGCCCGTTTGAAAGGCGGGGACCCGTTTATTTTCGGCAGGGGCGGTGAAGAAGCTGAAGAACTGGTTGATCGCGGCATTGCTTTCGAGGTCGTGCCCGGTGTTACCGCGGCCACCTCAGTGCCGACGTACGCGGGTATTCCGCTCACCCATCGTGACCATACCGCGAGCGTTGCCTTTGTGACCGGGCATGAAGATCCCACAAAACCGGAATCAAAGATACACTGGGACAAGCTTGCGACAGGCGTCGGTACGCTCGTGTTCTTCATGGGGATGAAGAATATCCAGAGCATTGTCGATAACCTTGTCTCGAACGGCAGGAGCGCGGATACGCCCGTAGCGGTTATCCAGTGGGGAACGCGCACGGACCAGCGAGTCGTGACCGGATTGCTCAGGGATATCGTTCTCAAGGTCAAAGAAGCGAAGCTTGGGCCGCCGGCGATCATTGTCGTGGGCGAAGTCGTACGGCTCAGGGAAAAACTGAACTTGTATGAATCAAAGCCCTTCTTCGGCAAGCGCATCGTTGTCACGCGCTCGCGCGACCAGGCGAGCGCGTTTGCTGAGATGCTGATCGACCGCGGAGCAACGACCATCGAGTTCCCGACCATCGACGTGGTTCCCCCGGCGAGCTGGGATGAACTTGATACGGCATTGAAAACGATCGAATCCTATGACTGGCTCATTTTTACGAGCGCGAATGCCGTCAAATTCTTCATGGAGCGCCTTCGCACCCGCGGCAGCGACATTCGCATTCTTAAGGGTGTCAATATCTGCGCGGTCGGGCCAAAGACAGCTGAAGCTTTGGAAGCGTACGGTCTTCGGCCTGATAAGGTCCCTGCGGAATTCAAGGCTGAGGGCGTGCTTGACGCATTTGCCGGCGAGAATGTTCGAGGCCTCAAATTCCTGATCCCCCGGGCAAAGAAGGCGCGCGAGATCATCCCTGACAAGCTGAAAGAGCTTGGCGCCGAGGTCACGGTAGCTACGGCTTACGAAAATGTAAAGCCGACCGCTGACGTTGACAGGATCAAAAAGCTGTTCGCAGAGAAAAAAATTTCCGCTGTGACGTTCACGAGCTCGTCCACGGTCCATAATTTTATTGAAATAGTGGGCCAAAAAGAGTATAAAACATTACTTGACGGCGTTGTTGTGGCCTGCATCGGTCCTGTAACGGCCAAGACCGCCGAAGACTACGGGATGACGATAGCGGTCATGCCGAAAGAATATACCATCCCGGCACTTGTTGATGCGATGGCGGAGTATTTTAAAATAAAATAGTGCGCACCAATCCTGTTATCCCTTCCCCGGAGGGAGGGATGCCCCCCTGGAGGGAGAACAAGGGTAAGAGAAAAAAGGAGAATACATGATAACCATTTCAGATCTGGCAGCAGACAAAATCAAAGAGATATTGAACGCTGAGGGCGTGCCGAATCATGCCTTGCGTGAAGTGGCGCTGGATGTCGACGAGGGAGCCGATATCGTGATGGTCAAGCCGGCGCTCGCCTATCTCGACATTATCTACCAGGTCAAACA
>DAIDTZ010000059.1 GCA_027456925.1 Nitrospirota bacterium | reverse complement strand
ACGAGATCCTCAAGTGTAACCGCAGGAGATGTGACTCGGAAACATGCCGGGGAGCCCTGCATTATTTCTTGAAAACGATCGATTTGATCTCGTCCATCTGGAGCATGAAGCTGCCGAACGACGCTTCGCCGAAACAGCGCGACTTCGCATCGATGTCAAACTTGGTCTCGGTCCCGTCAATGAGCTTGGCGGTAACGACGACCTTCCGTTCGACCTTGTCGCCGACGGTCAGCTCCGTTACTTTCTCGAAGGGAATCATCACCTGGGCCATGCCCTTGTATCCCGAGAAATGAAGCCGGCCTTCCCAGCTGAATTTTTCTCCGGTGATCTTATTGCCTGTTGCATCAATTACAACCACGGCAAAGTTCTTGTCCACCCGGGGCGCCCGCTCAAACCCTCCGGTGCCTCCCATCGCGGTAAGCAGGATAAAAGCCATAAAAATAATGACTGCGTTGAGCGTTCTCTGAAGCATTTCCGGACTCCTTTCGGGATTGCGCTTGTCGGCGGTATTTTTATAACATTACCACATAACGCGCTGCTGTTTCAAGGAAAAAGCTTGCAAAGAGGCATGCCTTTGTGTAAGGTACCGGGGAGCACGGCGCAGCGGCCGTCCGCAATTTTCCCTTCCGAGGATGATCATGAATAATAACTTACCGGGCCTCATCGCCCTTATGGCAAAACTTCGGGGCCCCGACGGCTGCCCCTGGGACCGCAAACAGACCACGGAGTCGCTCAAACCTTTCCTGGTCGAGGAATGCTATGAGGTAATAGATGCGCTGGACGACGGTTCCCCGGACAAGATAAAAGAAGAACTCGGCGATCTGTTGTTCCAGATCATTTTTCACGCGCGCATCGCCGAGGAACAGGGCCACTTCGCCATGCACGACGTTATCGAAGCCAATATCGAAAAAATGACCCGGCGCCATCCCCATGTTTTCGGCGACGCCAAACTCAGCACCGACAGGGAAGTCCTCTCAAACTGGGAAGAGCTCAAGAAAAAAGAAAAGGGTTACGAAGACCGGAAATCGATCCTGGAAGGGATTCCGCGCCAACTGCCGTCGCTCCTCCGCGCCCACAGCATCCAGGAGCGGGCCGCGCGCGTCGGGTTCGATTGGAACCGCCTGGACGACGCCCTTCCCAAACTGGACGAAGAAATAGCCGAGTTCAAGGAGGCGCTGAAAAAAGAGGACGCCGCAGGAATCGAGGAAGAGCTGGGGGACCTTTTCTTCACCCTCGTCAACATTTCGCGGTTCCTCGGCGTCAATCCCGAAGATGCGCTCAGAAAGACCATCAGCAAGTTCATCCAGCGTTTTCGTTACCTTGAGGAGCATGCGGCCGATGCGGGAAGGTCGCTGAATGACATGACGCTCGAGGAGATGGAGCAGCTGTGGCAGGAAAGCAAAAAAGAGTAGATTGACTCGAAACCTATCCGGCCCCCGGTCTTCTCAAAAGGGCCGCCAGCGCCGCGACACCCCCCATGAGCATCAGGAAGAACGGGACAGGATATTCCACGCTGTACACCACGGGCGTGAGCATCCACCGGGCCGCTGCACGGGCGTCGTCATGCCTGCTGATAAAATCTGCCAGAGGAGGCGACAGGCGGTAATAGAAGGCGACGAAGCTCCTGCCCCAGGCAGTGCGCATCAAAACCCGGTCCCGGAAATTCCGCAGCATTTCCACGTGAGGATCGAGCGATGAACCATATGCCGCTGTGGCGATGAAACAGCGGGGATCGCTCCCCGCGCCTCCGGCGTCTCCTCCTTTATTGGCAACGACCTGCCCAGAATAATCAGATTCGTAATCCCCGATTTTTACTGCAGCAAGCATGTACGTATCGCCGTTCCCGGCGGAGAGGTCCGTGAAAAAAGTATCCGCCGTCTGGGCCAGATACTTTCCGTTTTTGAATATTTCATAGCCGATAACGTCCTTTTCGAGGTTCGGCATCCAGGTGACGGTGTCTGCGTTCATGCCCGGCGCAAAAGGGGCGCTCGGGCCGAACCCTATCTCGGCGGTAATGACCGTGGTGGTTCCCGCAGTTTCCATTATGTTTCTGATATTCACCCGGGCGCTCGTCGCGTAGGGGTCCGACGACGGTTGTGTAATCGGTGTCAGGGCCGTATTGTTCGTTGAGCCGGGGAAGGGGTCGCCCGCGCTGCCGCAGTCATTGGGCGGAATGCAGCCGTAAGTCAGGAGACTCCAATCATTGTCGGCTTCGATCAGCTTAATGCCGGGATGCGTTTTGCTGTTGTTGATGCTGTTCGAAGCGTAGTTATTGTTCACGACAACGTCGTCAACAAGCCAGACCAGGAGACCGTGTCCGGGCAGCCCTTTGTCGAAACCGGTCTGCTGGCGGTTTTCAATCAGGAAATATTGGGAGGCCGTTGATGAAGACGCCGGGATTTTAATGATGTCCCGGTTGTTCTCGACCTGGTTCAATGTAGCTGCGCCCAGGTCCGTGTTCACGGTTAGCGCGACGGGCGAGACCCAGCCGAGTTTTACCTTGCTCCAAGCATCGAGGTGAGCCGGGGAACTGCCGTACCAGTGGAGCGTCTGGCCGTTCGGAAGAATGGTCTGCGTCGTAGGATCATTTGCGTCGTAGTTATAGATGCCGTCTCCCATGAGGCTCCACTTACCCACGCCCTCGGGGCCGATCGCGGGGCAGAATATGCTCGTGCAGTAGAGGTCCGGCAGACCGAGCCAATGACCGAACTCGTGCACATACACTCCGAAGGGGTCCACGATGAATCCGTCCTGGGAATCGGTCTGGGGCATAATGATCGCCTCATGGAGAGGCTTTCCATCTTTCAGTGTTACGGCGAGACAATTCGAGCAGGAGGTGCCTGGGCTGGCATTGGGAGAAATGGAATCGTTCGTATAATAGAGCGACCAGATATCGTTTGAAGAGTCCCCGAGCACATCGGACTCCTCGCCTGCTCCGGCATGGACAATAAGCACGGCGTCGTATTGCGTAAAATCTATTGCCGGGACCGTTGTGTCGGTCATTGCCGTAGTGATGCTGTCGTAGATGAGGTTTTGCAGGGCCGCGTCCGTCTCATTGCCGTAGTGGGCCATGACATGAGGCAGCTGATAGACTTTCGCGGAAACATTGATCGTCACGGTCAGAAGGCCGTAGGAGACTTCGTTCCAGTAATTGATGAAGTTGGTCTTTGCCCGGTTGACCCAGAAATTGGACGGATCGTTCAGATCAGCCGAGTTAGTCGGAGATCCCGTACCCTGGGAATAGAGAGGATCAAGCCACAGACCGCTGCCGGTAACGTAAGAAGAAGCCGGGTCCGCCGTTTTCTGAAACTCGACGCGCAGGAGCAGAATATTTACCGCAGCGGGATAGCCCGCGGGAGCGAAGAAAGCGCCGGGTACGGCCTGCGCTTGCAGAAACCGCTGTTTCAGCGGAGTTCCGAGCCGTACGACAGGCTCCGGTTTGGACTTGAACAGCTGGGGCGCTGCAAAAACGGGTGAAGAGCAAAGGAGTACGGAAAAAATGAGAACGAGCCGCTTAATCAATACGGAGCTCCTGTTTGACCTGGAAAACGCTGCCTGCGGCGGTCTTTTTCATGCTTCCCTTTAGGACAACGGGTTTTCGAATAACATCCGACATAAGCTTTGGCCTTTTCTTGGAAACAGGGCTTTTCACGGCCTCAAGGGGGAGCCAGGCTTTTACCGGAAGCTCGGACTTTCGGTCAGTGATAAAAAATTGGGCTTTCTTGAAATACTCTCCTCTTGCAATGATCCAGCCGGTAACAATGAACTCCCCTTTGCGCGGCTTATCCGCGGCCTCGGTTACGGTCACCGCACCGCGGGCCAAGCCCTTGATGATGACCTTTGCGTCCTGAATGTCAGGCGCGCCGGCAATCTTCTGCTTATACTTGCCGTCCACCAGCACGGCCATCGTAGGGACTCCGGCTACGCCGTACACCTCTTGGGCAACCTTCTTGTCCCCTGCTTCAACAGGAAAGGGAAGCACAGCCCGCTGTCCTTCGCCGAATTGCAGGCCCTGGATGTTGAACTCTTTACTCAGAGCAAGAACAGACGGCCGCGCATCGATGCAATGCCTGCACGTGGTGGAAAAAAAATAGAGTATTTTTATGTG
This sequence comes from Nitrospirota bacterium, assembly GCA_027456925.1. GTDB lineage: Bacteria > Nitrospirota > UBA9217 > UBA9217 > UBA9217 > JAJYKN01. The sequence continues at coordinate 837 of DAIDTZ010000059.1, read as the reverse complement.
AGTATTTTCCGCAGCAGGAATATACGAAGAAAAGAATACAATCAATGCAATTAATAAAAAACCGGCAAAGGGACCAAAGCCCCCCTGCCGGTTGGTGCCATATTTAGTTACAATGCGCATACTGAATCTAATTCTTGTAACGTGAAGGGTTGTGGCGTCCCGCCGTTAACCGAAACCGATACTGCACCGTAGGGTTGGAATATTACGACTACGTTCGAGTTGATCGTCATCTGGCCAGACTGCGTTTGGCCGGTAGAATCGATCGCTATATCGGTGTTCGTGACAATTGAGAACGTGCCATCGATACACTTATTCGCCGGCGTGGTTGAAATGCTAAATGTGCCGTTAATGCTGAGATAGTCATTGCCCGTGCCTGAAACAGGTATTTTGTCGGCAACAGAAAAACCGGAGAAACTGTCATTCTCGGAATAATTGACCGTCGGACTGGTATCAGATACGTAGGTGGTACCCGATTCGGAACCGTCAATGGCCAAGGTATAGACACTATAGGTTGCATTGCTAATCATTGCCGTGGTTGATGCAGAGTTGACAGAAAGGTTCGTCATGGTCTGCTTATCATGCGAATGAAGGACATAATCCCAATCCTCAAACGAACCTGTTATTGACATGGTGTCCCCCGTCGCTGAAGTTGAAGTTGACATTGTTGCGTTGACTTGGGACATATCGGTAGTTGTTGTCATACCTGACGACGGGGTGTAGTCTGCCACAATAAAGGGCCTGGTGTTTGAGCCAATGGCAAATGTTCCTGAACTCGTGGCTCCCCCCGAGATCGTCATTACTCCGTCCGTTAACTGGTAAGTTGTCGTGTCTGCGCAC
>DAIDTZ010000058.1 GCA_027456925.1 Nitrospirota bacterium | reverse complement strand
TAGGCTTCAACGCTGGCTGTCGTGAAAAAAAGCTCACGGTAAGCACGTCGTGTTTCTTCGTTCGATTCGATGTTCAGGGCAGTAAACCGTTTTTGAATCGTTGGAAAACTTTCATCCGCGGCCAGCAGACCTTTGCCTTTGCAAACCAGGGCGCGGGCTGTCGCCTCAAGCTCAGTGCTTTTCATGACAGGGTTCCTCCTTTTATGAACTCCTTCAGCAATGATGAAATAAGAGCGGCGCATTAATTCTCTATTAGATTTTAGCACAAAAAACCGGGCGAACGCTTTCCTGCTGCTCTGTTCGCGTGGCCGGTTGCTGTGGAGCAGCGTGTGCCCAGCAGCGGGAAGGTAATACGGGGTACTAATCGGGAGAGAAAACAGGTGGAATGAAATGATAACCGTGCTACAAAAGCGATACGACGCCGGCGCCGAGAACGGATTCAATCTCGTTGATCAGTTGTTCACTGGGGTTCACGCGGATGTCCCGTCCCACGGAGATCAGGGAATCCTTGCGAGTCGGGTTCTGGAGGCGGAGGTAGACAGGGATGCTGCCCTGATGGCGGAGAAGAATATCTTTGACCTTTACGAGATCATCCTGGGTCAGACCGGTTGCGCTCAGTTTGATGTCCATGCGCGTGGTGCCTTTTTTCTTTATGTCCGCAAGCAGGTGAATGCGCATGGCCTTGATCTTGTTGCCTTGCTCGCTCTTGTCGAGCTGGCCTGCGATAATAAGGGGCGTATCCGTCAACAGAAGATGGTGCGCTGTTTTGTAGAGATCGGGGAAGACGACGGTCTCCACGGTGCCGGAGAGGTCCTCGAGGTTCAGGATGGCCATCTTATCGCCTTTTTTCGTAACCTTCTGCTTTAAGCCCGCGATAATGCCGCAGATGGTGATCTCTTTCCCGTCAGGGATGCCCTCGAGCGTTTCCGTCGTTGCCGTGGCATAACGTTTGATGTCGTTCTGGAAAGCGGCAAGGGGATGGCCGGATATGTAAAATCCCATGCTTTCTTTTTCATGGGCCAAAAGCCGGCTTTCCTTCCACTCAGGCACATTAGGGAGCTCGGGCTCTTTCTGGTCCGTCATGGAGTCGAAGATGCTGAACTGGCCCACGGACTCCTGTTCCTGGTGCTTTGTTGCCTGGTCCATCATCATGTCGATGCCGTCCATCATCTGGGCGCGCCGAGCATTGGTAAAGTCAAAGGCGCCGCACTTGATCAAGGCTTCGATCACGCGCCGGTTCACCTTTCGCTGGTCCACTTTTTTGCAGAAGTCGGCCATTGAGGTGTAGGAGCCCTTTGCTTCCCGCGCTTCGATCATTGCCTCAATGGCCGAGATCCCGACGTTTTTGACTGCGGCAAGGCCGAAGCGGATGGAGCCGGTGGTGCTTCCCGGTTCGATATTCTCGCGGTTATGGGCCTCGACCACGGTGAAGTCCCAACGGCTCTCGTTCACATCAGGCGGCAGGATATTGATGCCCATGATACGGGCCTCGTAAATATACTTGACCACTTTGTCCGTGTCCTGGACTTCGCTTGTGAGAAGGGCTGCCATGTATTCTACGGGATAGTGGGCCTTGAGATAAGCGGTCTGGTACGTGATGAGGGCGTAGGCCGCGCTGTGGGACTTGTTGAAGCCATACTCCGCGAATTTGGCCATGAGGTCGAAAATAGCGCCGGCCTTCTTGAGGTCGATGCCGAGCTTTTCCGCTCCTTTCAAGAAGGGCACTTTCTCTTTCGCCATGACCTCGGGGTCTTTCTTCCCCATGGCGCGGCGCAGGAGGTCCGCGCCGCCCAGGGAATACCCCGCAAGCGTGCGTGCGATCTGCATCACCTGTTCCTGGTACACAATGACGCCGTAGGTTTCCTTCAGGATCGGTTCGAGCTGCGGAAGTTCGTAGGTGATCTTGGTGGAGCCTTTTTTGCGCTTGATAAAGTCGTCCACCATGCCGCTCCCGAGCGGGCCGGGGCGGTAGAGGGCCACGAGCGCGATCAGGTCCTCGAATACGCTCGGTTTCATCTTGATGACGATGTCCCGCATGCCTGATGACTCGAGCTGAAAGATGCCGGCTGTTTCACCGCGGCCCAGGAGCTCGTACGTCTTTGCGTCGTCCAGGGGGATGCGGGTGACGGAGAACGGTTCGGCATGTTCCAGCGGCGCTTTCTGCAGCCGCGCGTTGATCGTGTCCTCGGCCTTGCGGATGACCGTGAGGTTTCGGAGACCGAGGAAGTCGAACTTCACGAGGCCGATCTTCTCCACGCCCTTCATGTCGAACTGGGTCGTGATCTCATCCTTCGGCGTTTTGAAGAGCGGCAGGTACTCCGTGAGCGGCTCCTGGGAGATCACGACGCCCGCGGCGTGCTTCGACGCATGGCGCACCTGGCCTTCGAGCAGGAGCGCGATCTCCATGAGTTCGGCCACGCGGGAGTCTTTTTTCATGGCTTCCTTGAGCTTCGGCTCCTGCTCCAGGGATTCCTTAAGCGTGATGTTGAGCTTGTTCGGGATCAGCTTGGCGATCCGGTCGCATTCGGCGTAGGGGATGTCGAGGACCCTGCCCACGTCGCGGATCACGCCCTTGGCCAGCATGGTGCCGTAGGTGATGATCTGGGTCACGTGGTCCTGGCCGTACTTCTCGGTAACGTACTTTAAGACCTCGTCCCTCCGCTCCTGGCAGAAGTCTACGTCGATGTCAGGCATGCTGATGCGTTCGGGGTTCAGGAACCGCTCGAACAGCAGATTGTAGGGAAGGGGATCGAGG
>DAIDTZ010000057.1 GCA_027456925.1 Nitrospirota bacterium | reverse complement strand
CCTTAAGCCGTCCGGCAGAGAACATGGTTCCCAACTTCTTTCTATTCCGCAATCCGCGATCAAAATCCTCTCAATCGGAACATAATAGCTGAAGCATTTTCAACGATGTGGCTCATAAAAAAGGTCCGGGCGCATAGCCGGGCGATAGGGTCTTTATCCTTGACATTCTCCCTCCCAGTGCACTTTTTCGCATTTCTTTCCCCCTTGTTAGTCTTAGTCGTTCAGCAATATTGACATACCTGCTATGATAGTCTATATTATAGCTGATTAAAGCAAGGAGGTTTTGCATGAAAACCGTAACTGCGCTCGATCTTCGCAAAAAACTGGGAAGCGTTCTCAATTCCGTGGCGGAAGGGCATGAACCGGTAACGATCACCCGGGCGAATAAGCCGCTTGCGGTCATTATCTCCGCTGAGGAGTATCAGGACAAGGTGCTGAAAGGCGTCCGGGGGATAAAACTTAAGCAACTGTCAGCCCGAATGGATGCCTGGAAGAAGGAGCACCGGAAAGAGACAGCTCACGTAGACGTCGCGAAGGCCGTTCGGGAAGCACGGGATCGCAGATGATTGTCCTGGACGCCTCGGTTGTACTCAAGTGGATATTCGATGACGAAGACGGCGCGGTCCCGGCGGCCCGTTGGAAGGATGCTCATGTTGCCGGCCATGAAATCGTAGCGGTGCCGGACCTGCTGTTCTACGAGATCGGCAACGTACTGACGACGAAGACGCGGCTTTCCGAAGCTGCCATTGCAGAGGCATTTTCGCTTCTCTGGGACTTTTCTCTCGAACGGTTCGATCTCGGACTGGAAGAATTTCAGGGCAGCCTTGCCCTGTCCAGGAAATACAAAATAACCCTCTATGACGCTGCTTATGTTGAGCTCAGCAGGAGGCTCAAATGTACATTCGTGACCGCGGACAAAAAACTGTACGAAAAAATCAAAAGCATAAAAACGGTCGAGCTGCTATAACAAAGGAAATGGCCGCGATTAGTAATGCTGCAGGATTATGTCCTCATTGCACGGTTTTGCGGAACATGAGGGCGATACGGACGACGAAAAGTGCGGGGATGGACCGGGAGATTATTATTACTCATCATTGTGAGACTTGTGGCTTTTTTGTGGAAAACGAAACAGTCCGACCGTCTTCCTGGGACGAGCTCATCAACAGCCTGGACAAGTTCTCAGCCGAATTCCTGGTTGAACGCAATCAACCGAAACTACGGGATAGATCATCATAGGGTCAGTTCTTTTATTTTGAATTTCTCCACTTTGCATTGAACCCCATCCCATCTGAATCAGGTCCTACGGGGAAGCAGAGATGCCCTTTCTGACCTCTTCTCTGATGAAGAGCCGTATCTGCTCCTGGTCCTGCTCGGAGATCCGGACGAACTGCAACCCCATGCCGGGCTTGAAATTCGTCTGATTTCCCTCTATGTGTGCATAAATGACCTGAGCAACGGCAAAGATCGTTTTTCCGGCCACCTTGAACTGGAGCGGGATTGTCGTGTTCAGAGGCCGGGGATCGGGGGTCAGGAGATACAGCCCGCTTTCCGACAGCGCGGTCGAGAGTTTCTCCTCATTGCTCTTCAGGGTCTTATCGTTTATCACAACCGGCAGAATCGTATCGATCCTCAGGTTCATGCGGGGGACCGGCTCTATCGCGACCTGGATGGTGCGGTACAGGCTCTCCACATGCAGGGGGAGCTTCAGGCAGGTGACCGCACCGGCGGCGAGGCAGGCCCTTTCGTCGAACCCATCTTCTTGCCCGCTCCTGACAACGATAACCGAAGACCCGGCTGATCCGTCCTGACGCTTGAACTCCTTGATGAAATCGACCTGCGTCATGTCCTCGACCTGCCGGGCAATGACGAGCTCAGGCATGACGATGTCGCAGAGCTCCAGCGCTTCGGCAGCGGTGTTGACGGACCAGACCTTGTAGCGGAATTGCTTGAGAAGGGCTTTCAGCTTTGACGAGCTCGACTTGTCAGCGTCGACAACGAGCAGGAACTTTCGTTGGGATGTATTGCTGCTGTTCACATTGGTGACAATCATAAAGCCGGCTCCGGAGAAACTGATTATATACTAAGGTAGTAGCATATTTAGTGTCAAGAACATTCGTCCTTCCATGTCCGTCCACGCAACGCAGAATCTGCCGATGCTGTCCATCGGGACCGGTCGCTATGAGAGTGAAAAGAAGAGGGGGTATTTCTAAGGTTGCTTTCCTAAAATCCGACCAAAACTGGCACAAATTTTTTTGGTTGCATTATAAGCAGAAAGTTGTATAATTAAGCAATTTTGCAACAGGTATTTTTTCTACCGTACCTCTGAAAGGTATGTACTCGCCACCTCAAAATAATCAGACCCCTGTCCTGATCAGTGGCATAGAAACGCCCTCCCCAATTTGTTCTGGGAAGGGCGTTTTTTTTGTGTAGTGAAAACTCAAAAGGAGGGAATACGTATGAAGAGAAGCTTTATCAGGTGTTCGGTTCGGTCCAGTTTCATGGTTTTGCTTTTGTCTGTTGCTGTTCTGGTTTGCGGTCTCGGAGCGCCGCAGAAGGCATGGGCGCATGCCTCAGGGATATCCGGCTACTCGGGCAAGAAGGGCTCCACATGCAATAACTGCCATTCGGGCGGGACAACCCCGACGGTAGTTCTCTCCGGCCCGACCAGTCTCGCTACCGGCT